>NZ_JBNHFD010000044.1:0-28467 GCF_059089865.1 Arthrobacter sp. Y3221157 | reverse complement strand
GGACTGGCCGAGCTCGACGACGCCGCTCAGGCCGTGCTGTGCGACGGCTCGCCGGAGCCGCTGTCCATCGTGCACCGCGAGCTCACGGTGGGACAGAAGCTCGGAAGTGTGCCGGATACCGTGCCGACCCTTCCGCTGGCTGCAGACCTCACTGCATCCCAGCGCCGCCTGCGCTGGAAGCCGGCCGCCACTGAGGAAATCCTCGTCCTGGACCTCCGCAAGCCGAACCAGCTTGCCCGGTCCGTGCTGCTGCACCGGCTGCAGCTGCTGGGCGTGGACTGGGGGGTCCCCGCGGAAGCCGGGCGCACCGCCGGCACCTTCAAGGAGGCGTGGACGCTCTGCTGGAAGCCGGAACTGAGCGTGGCAGTGGTGGAAGCCAGCCTGCACGGCACCACCGTAGCCGCAGCCGCTGCTGCAGCCGCCGCGGAGCAGGCGGCACACGCGGACAGCCTTGCGGACCTCAGTGAACTGCTGTCGCGGTGCCTGCTGGCCGATCTCCCCGACGGGGTCGGAACCGTAGTTTCGGCGCTCGCCGAGCGCACTGCCCGCCAGCAGGACGTCGCACCGCTGCTCGAAACGGTGGGGCCGCTGGCGCGCACATGCCGGTATGGCAACGTCCGTGGCGTGGACGTCAGCGGCGTCCGGAAGATCCTCGATGCCACGGTGGTGCGGGCCTGCGTGGGCCTGCCCACCGCCTGCGCCGGCCTGGATGATGAAGCCGCCGCGGCCATGCGCCACGCCATCGACGCAGCCAATGATGGACTGTCGCTCCTGCCCGACCTGCCGCGCGATGACTGGCGGCGGGCGCTGTCCGCCGTCGCGGGTTCAGACCGCATCCATGGCGCCGTGGCCGGGCGCGCCACGCGGCTTCTCCTGGACGCAGGGCTGCTCGACGGCGCCCATGTGGCGGACAGCCTGAGCCGCCGCCTTTCGCTGGCCACCCCGGCGCCCGCTGCCGCCGCATGGCTGGACGGCCTGCTCTCCGGCGATGCGTCCCTCCTGGTGTACGACCCGCGGCTCCTCGCGATCGTCGACGGCTGGATCAGCGGGGTGGACGAGGAAGTGTTCGACGACGTCCTGCCGCTCCTGCGCAGGACCTTTTCGGCGTTCAGCAGGCCGGAGCGGCGCGAAATCGGCGAACAGGTGAGCCGGACAGGCGGCAGCCAGGCAGCCGCCGCACCCGACGGGCCGGATTTTGCGGCGGCTGCCCCAGCCCTCCGGACAATGGCGCGGTACCTGGGATGGGAGACAACAGGATGACGGCTGGAGAACCCGCACGCGACCGGCTTGGCCGCTGGCGCCTGGTGCTTGGCGGGCATGAGGCGGACGGGGTAACAGCCGCCGATGGCAGCGCCGTGGGTCTTTCCGCCGACGATGCCCGCCGCGACCAGGCACTCGAACAGCTGTACGACACGGAGCGGAGCGGCCGTGGAGGCATGGGCGCGTCCAGCCCCCGTGTGGCACGGTGGCTCGGGGACATCCGCGGCTATTTCCCGTCCTCGGTGGTCCAGGTGATGCAGGCCGATGCCATGGACCGGCTGGGCCTGCGGCAGTTGCTGCTCGAACCGGAGATGCTCCGCACCGTGCAGCCCGACGTCGGACTCGTCAGCACCCTGCTCGGGCTGGGGCGGGTCATCCCGGAACACTCACGCGAGAGCGCCCGGGCGGTGGTGCGCCAGGTAACCGCGCAGCTCGAGGAGCGGCTGCGGGCGCGGACGGTCCAGGCGGTCACCGGGGCGCTGAACCGGGCCGCCCGGACCCGGCGGCCGCGGCACCGGGACATCGACTGGAACCGGACCATCGCCGCGAACCTCAAGAACTACCAGCCGGCGTACCGCACGGTGGTGCCCGAGCGCCTGGTGGGCCACGCGCGGCGGAGTACCGAGATCCAGCGGGAGATCATCCTCTGTATTGACCAGTCGGGATCGATGGCGGAGTCGGTGGTGTATTCAAGCGTCTTCGGGGCCGTCCTCAGCTCCCTCCGGTCCGTCCGCACCCGGATGGTGGTGTTTGACACCGAGGTGGTCGACCTGACGGACGAGCTGCATGATCCCGTGGATGTCCTGTTCGGCGTCCAGCTGGGAGGCGGCACGGACATCAACCGGGCATTGGCCTACTGCCAGGGCCAGATTTCCCGCCCGGACGAGACCATCCTGGTGCTGATCAGCGACCTCTACGAAGGCGGGATAGCCGAGGAGATGCTGCGGCGGGCAGCCTCGATCGTGGGCTCGGGGGCCACAATGATCGCCCTGCTGGCACTGAGCGACAACGGGCATCCGACCTTCGACGCCGGCCATGCCGCTGCGCTCGCCGGCATAGGTGTCCCCGCGTTTGCCTGCACGCCCGATCTCTTCCCCGAGCTGATGGCCGCCGCGATCGAACGCCGTGATGTCAGCGAATGGGCAGCCTTCCACGACATCCCCACCAGCCGTGCGGAATGAGCGCCGGTCCTTGTCACGTCCGGCTGGCGCCCGGCGGGCCGTCCAGCACAGTGGGAACGTATTCGAGTAGCTGGAGCCGGCCGTCGAAGGTCCTGCTCTGCACCAGCTGGAGTGCGACGTCGGGATAGCCGTCATAGATGCGTTCCCGCCCGGTGCGCCCGGTGATCACCGGGAAGACCACCAGCCGGAAACGGTCCACCAGGCCCGCCGCCAGCAGCGACCGGCAGAGGCTGAGGCTGCCCAGCGTGCTCAGCGGCCGGTTTCCCGACTGCTTCATTGCCCGGACCGCCTCAACCGCGTCCCCCCGGACCAGTTCCGAGTTCGGCCAGCTGAGCGGCTCCTGCAGCGTGGAAGAAAAGACCACTTTGGGCACCGCGGCAAGCCCGGCCAGCGAGGCACCTTCCTCCGCGGAAAATTCGGAGCCGCCGGCCGCAGCCTCCCCCGACATGCCCGACATCAGCCGGTAGGTGTTGGCGCCCAGGAGGAAGGTGTAGTTCTGCTCCGCTTCCTGGTCCAGCCACGCGAGGTACTCCGGCCCCTCCAACCCCCACCAGCCGGGCCACCCCTCGGCAGAGGCGTATCCGTCCAGGGAGATGATCAGGTCCACCATCACGCTTGCCGGCGCCGTCTCCGCCGGTGTTCCGCCCATGGCCGCCTCCTCCGTCCGATCGGCATTCGCGCGCGGGGACAGGGTATGCCCGGTCCGGTGGAGGTTCAAGAGCTAACCCCTTTTATCCGGGGCGTGCGAGGCGTAGCGTCATCCCATGGCCGGATGGAATGCGGACACAGCTGCCGGGCCTGTGGGGGCAGGAACCATCACCCTGGTTGAGGGTTCATCATTTTGTATCTCGTCCCCCAACGGGGATATCCACCCCGAGCATCCCCACGGCACCTTCCATGAGGACACCCGCATACTGTCGCGCTGGAACCTGACCGTGAACGGTCAGTCACTCGAGCCGCTGACGGCCGAGACGAAGGAACCCTACCGCGCCCTCTTCATCGGCCGCGTTCCCCGGTCTGACGGCTACGCGGACAGCCCCCTGATCGTGGAGCGACTCCGGGAGGTGGCCGCCGGGATCGTCGAGGAAATCACCATCAGGAACTACTCGTCCGACCCTGCGGAATGCAGCGTGTCCATTGAGGTGGAGTCGGACTTCGCCGACCTTTTCGAGGTCAAGGAGGCGCGCGTCCAGCGCCGCTGGAAGGAATCCCGCACCGCGGAGGGCGAGCGCCTGACAGTGAGCTCCTCGTGGAACGATGTCCGGAAAACGGTTCTCATCAGCGGACACGGTGCCACCGCCACTGCCAGGGCCCTCACGTTCACGGCGGCGGTTCCGGCGCGCGGCCAGTGGAGCACACTGCTCAGTGTCGCCCCGGCCGGGGACGACGGTGCACCCGCGGCACCGCCCGTCCGCCCGGCCGCGCACGGGATGTCGCCGAGCGACCGCCGGCGCCAGGAATGGGTGGCCAAGATCCCCCGGCTCCATATGACGAACCGCTCCATCGAACGGACCCTGCGGCGCAGTTATGACGACTTGGGTGCCCTGCGGATCGAGGACCCCGCGCATCCGGAACGGATCGTCGTGGCGGCAGGCGCCCCGTGGTTCATGACGCTGTTCGGGCGGGACTCCCTGTGGGCCTCGGAAATGGCCCTTGCGGTGGACCCGTCCCTTGCTCTTGGCACGCTGCAGACGCTGGCGGACCGCCAGGGCCAAGTGGTGGATCCGATGAGCGAGGAGGAGCCCGGGAAGATCCTGCATGAAGTCAGGCTGGGCGTTTCCAGCGGGCTGGCCTTGGGCGGCAAGTCGGTCTACTACGGCAGCGTCGATGCCACACCCCAGTTCCTGATGGCGCTCGGCTCCGTCAGCCGCTGGGGCTTCGCGAAAGACACCATCGCCTCGCTCCTGCCCAACGCGGACCGGGCGCTGGACTGGATCAGGAACTACGGGGACAAGGACGGCGACGGGTTCGTCGAGTACGCCAGGCTCAACGACCAGGGGCTGATCAACCAGGGCTGGAAGGACTCCTGGGACGGGATCAACTTCGCGGACGGCACCATGGCCGAGCCGCCCATCGCCCTGTGCGAAGTCCAGGCACTGGTCTACTCCGCGCTGCTGTCCCGGGCCTGGATGGCGTACGACGCCGGTGACGCGGCCCTGGCGTCGCAGCTCACCGGGGAAGCGGCACGGCTGAAGAAGAAGTTCAACGAGGAGTTCTGGCTTCCGGAGCGGGGCTACTACGCCGTCGCCCTGGATGGCCGGAAACGGCCCGTGGACGCCTGCGCATCGAACATGGGGCAATGCCTGTGGCATGGCATCATCGACGACGACAAAGCCCCCCTGGTGGCCGAACGGCTGATGTCCCCCGAGATGTTCAGCGGCTGGGGCGTGCGGACCCTTGCCTCGGACATGGGCGCCTACAACCCGGCCAGCTACCACAACGGGTCGGTCTGGCCGCACGACAACGCGATCATCGCGGCCGGCCTGATGCGCTACGGCCTCGTGGAGGAGGCCCAGCGGATTTCCACGGCACTGCTGGAAGCGGCGGAGTTTTCGAACGGGCGGCTGCCGGAACTCTTTTGCGGATTCAGCCGCGACCAGGTTGCCGAGCCGGTGCCGTACCCCACAGCCTGCTCACCCCAGGCCTGGGCGGCCACCACACCGATCATGCTGATCACCAGCCTCATGCGGTACGACGCCCACGTGTCCCGGGGCGGCTTCTGGATGGACCCGGTCCTGCCGGAGTCCTACGGCAACCTGCACATCACCAACGCGCCCATAGCCGGCGGCAGGATGACCATCGACATCGTCGGTTCCGAGCCCACCGTCCAGGGCCTGCCCGAGGGACTCGAGTTCCGGCGCGGGCACCGGCCCTGGCTGACCGAACTCCTGGCGGAGGCGGGCCTGGGCACCGAGGGGTAGATCTGCCGAGGGGTGGTTCTAAAGATCCCAGTCGGAGCCGCCGTAGTAGCTGCGTACGTGGGCGCGGAGGTACTCGCCCACCACGGCGGCCCCCAGCCCGCCGACGTCGGGTGCGACCACCCGGCCGTCGATCCGGCGTGCCAGGCGTTGGATGAACCGTTCGAGCCCCGGATCGTTCCCGAGGCGGAAGAACGTCGCCTGCACGCCGGCGCGTCCCAGGCGGTCGAGTTCGGTGACGGTGGCGCGGATGGTCTCCCTGTCCGGCGGCCAGTTGAACCAGGAATCGCCGTCGGCCAGCAGGTGCGCGGTGGGCTCACCGTCGGTCACCACCAGCAGCACGTGCTGCATGGACGGGTGCCGCCGGAAGAAGCGGCCGGCCAGCAGCAGGCCGTGGTGGAGGTTGGTACCCTGCTCGCGCAACGCAGGCAGGGCCGTGAGCTGGGCTATATCCATGGACTGCGCGTACCGGCCGAACGTCACCAGCTGCAGCCGGTCACCGCGGAACCGGGTGGAGACAAGGTGGTGCAGCGCTAGTGCGGTGCGCTTCATCGGCACCCAGCGGCCCTCGGCCGCCATCGAGAAGGACACGTCCACCAGTAGGACGACGGCGGCCTGCGTCCGTGCCTCGGTCTCCGTGACCTCGATGTCCCCCACCCCCAGGCGGAAGCCACTGCCCGGATCCCGGCCCTCGGCAACGGTGCGCCGGATGGCGTTGGTCATGGTGCGGGTGACGTCCCAAGGACCGGCGTCACCGAATTCCCACTGCCTGCTGGAGCCGGTCTGGTCACCGGCCGCGCCCGCGGCACGCGTTTCCCGACGGCCCTGCCGGCCCGACAGCTGCTTCGCCGTGTCCCGCAGCAGCGACTTTCCCAGCCTGCGCATTGCCTGCGGGGACAGCCGGAGGTCCCCGTCTGCACCCCGGCGCAGGTAGCCGCCGTCGTGCATCGCCCGCTCGATCTCCGCAAGTGTCCGCGCGGTCACGGCGGCGTCCTGCCCCAACTGGCGGGCCAGGGCAGCCAGGTCCAGATCATCCAGCCGCGAACCGTTGTAGGACTGGGAGAGCTGATCGGCCAGGCTGTCCAGTTCGGCAACGTCCTGCAGCACACCGGTGCCGTCACCCAGCCCGAGCCCTTCCTGGCCCTCAAAGCGCTCTGACCCGTTCCAGTCCTCCCCCGGCCGGAGGGCCCGCAGGCTGGAATCGAGCTGGTCGAGCTGTGCCATCAGTTCGGCCGACCCGAACGCCTGGGCGGACAGCCGCATCAGCTCCTCACGCTGTTCGGGTGACATGGATTGCAGGAGCCGCTGGGCCGCTGCCGCCCTTTTCGCCAGGGCATCGATCAGCTCCTCGACCGACTGCGGATTCTCCGGAAAGAAGGAACCATGCCGGGCCATGAACTCCCGGAAGTCGGCGTCGGTGTCCTCACCCCTGCGGTGCTTGTCCAGCAGTCCGTTGAGGTCGCGCAGCATCCCGTTCACAGCCTCGCGGTCCTCGTCGGTGGCATTCTCGAGCGCCTGCTTCATCCCTGCGAAGCGCTGGTCCAGGACTTCCCGGCCCAGCAGGTCCTTGATCCGTTCGTACGCCTCGCGTGCGGCACCCGACTGCCAGTCGTAGGAGGCCAGTTCGTTGACGGCAGCCGCGGTGGAGGCCGGGAGGTTCTGCAGCTGCATTTCACGGAAGGCACGGTCCGTGTTGTCCATCATGGCGTCCCGGGCGAGCTGTTTGCGCTCCTCCAGCACGGCGGTATCCAGCAGCTTGCGCACCTCGTTGAGGGTGCCGTCCAGCCGGTGCCGGCCCAGCAGGTCCTTCCGGCGCTGCTGGACACGGGCAGCGAGGTCGTCCAGCCCGTCCCGGTTCCGGCCGCCGCGGCGCAGGAATTCCTGGAGGGCGTGCCGGGGCGAGTAGCCGGCCATGACGTCCTCGGCCACCGCCTCCAGTGCCTCGGACAGGTCCACCGGCGGGGCAAGCGGGTCCGGTCCTCCGGCATACCTGCCGTACCGGGACCGGCGGTGCAGCACCATGATGCCTCCTGTGGCTAGCCGTAGACCGTTGCTTCGTCGTCGGACTCCTTGGAGATCCGGCGGGCAAGGTAGAGCCCCTCCAGCGCGAGTTCGACGGCGGCAGCCCGCTGGCCGTCGTTCTTCGCCCCCAGGCGGCCGCTGATTTCGTCGTAGAGCCCGGATCCGTTGAGTGAGGGCAGGTTCTGGAGGAATTCCCGTGCGGTGACCTGGTCTCCCGTGGTCACGGTGGTGTGGCCGTCCAGGGCCGCCACCAGCGGACCCATGTCGATGCCGTGGAAATGGGCCCGCACGGCTTCGGCTGTTGCCGTTCGGAGCAGGTGGTCCAGGACGCCCTGTTCCCGGCCTTCCTCGCCCGACTCAAATTCGATCTTCCCGGTGAGGACCTCCGCTGCGGGTTCCAGGTCGATGATCCTGGCCACTGCCTGCTCCTCACCGCGCAGGCTTGCACGGCGCAGCGCGGCCGCGGCCACCGTCTCGGCACCTGCGATGGCGAACCGGGCGGACACTCCGGACGTCTGGTTGATAGCCGGAGACTGCCGCAGGGCACGGGTGTAGCGGGCCAGGATCTCCAGGATGACGGGCGGGACGTCGGCCACCAGCCGGCCCTCCTGCCGGATAACGGCCACCTCGTCCTCCAGCTCGATGGGGTAATGGGTGCGGATCTCGGCGCCGAAGCGGTCCTTCAGCGGCGTGATGATCCGGCCGCGGTTTGTGTAGTCCTCCGGGTTGGCGGAGGCGACCACCAACACGTCCAGGGGCAGGCGCAGCACGTAACCGCGGATCTGGATGTCGCGTTCCTCCATCACGTTGAGCATGGCCACCTGGATGCGCTCGGCAAGGTCGGGCAGTTCATTGATGGCGATGATGCCGCGGTTGGAGCGCGGAACCAGGCCGTAGTGGATGGTCTCCGGGTCCCCGAGCCGGCGGCCCTCGGCAACGCGCATGGGGTCGACGTCGCCGATGAGGTCGGCGACGGAGGTGTCCGGCGTCGCCAGCTTCTCCACGTAGCGTTCGGAACGGTGCCGCCATGCCACCCGCAGCCGGTCCCCCTCGGTTAGCGCCCGGGCGCGGGACTGCTCCGCAATGGGATAGTACGGATGTTCGTTGAGTTCGGACTCCTCGATGACCGGCGACCACTCATCCAGGAGCCCGGCCAGGGTGCGGAGCAGGCGCGTCTTGCCCTGTCCCCGTTCGCCGAGCAGGACAACGTCGTGTCCGGCAATCAGGGCCCGCTCCAGCTGGGGCAGGACGGTCCGGCTGAAGCCGTATAACCCGGGCCATGGATCCCGGCCGGCGGCGAGCGCTGCGAGCAGGTTGTCACGGATTTCATGCCGCAGGTCCTTGTGGACATGGCCGGCGGCGCGCAGCTCGCCGACAGTGAAAATATCGGGACGGTCACTCACCCCTCTACGGTAAGCCCGGCCATGCCGGAGATCGAGCAAACTCCCATAATTCCTCCCGTCCCAGCGGCCTGGCGGAACAGCCTCGCCAGCGGCGGTGCGCGGTGGGATCATACAGCCATGGCATCCATCCAGCGTCTCCGGCCCCAGGGCCTCGTCACAAGTCCCGCGTTCAGTCACGTCGCCGTCGTGCCGCCTGGTGCAACCATCATCTATGTTGGCGGCCAGAACGCCGTCGATGCCGCAGGCGCCCTCACTGGGGAGGGTGACGTGGCCGCCCAGTCGGAGCGGGCCCTTGAGAACGCCCGGACCGCGCTCGCCGCTGCCGGGGCCACCCTTGCGGACGTCGTGCAATGGACGGTGCTGTTCGTGGAAGGTGCCGATATCGCTGCCGGCTACGGCGCCATCGCCCCGCAGCTCGCGTCGGCAGAACCTGCCCTGGTGACGGCGGCGTTCGTCAGCGGGCTGGGCGTACCCGGCGCGCTGGTCGAGATCAGCGCCGTGGCTGCCGTCATGCAGTAGCAGGAGTCAGGCCGGTTGTGCCGGCAGCACCCGGTAGGTCACGTGGGTGACCTGGCTCGCCCCCCGGGATGTCAACTGTTCCAGCTTCAGGGCCGGGACGCCGTCGAACAGCCTGGTGCCCGCACCCAGCGTCAGCGGCGCGATGTGCAGGCGCAGTTCGTCGATCAGCCCCGCTGCGAGGTACTGGTTGACGGTGGTGGCGCCGCCCTGGACCGCGACGTTCCCGGTGCCGGCCGCCGCGCGCGCCTGCGCCAGCGCCGATTCGATTCCGTCCGTGACGAAGTGGAACGTGGTGCCGCCCTCCATGGGCTGGGGATTGCGGGCATGGTGTGTGAGAACGTAAACCGGGGCGTGGAACGGAGGGTTGGTGCCCCACCAGCCATTCCACTGCCGGTCCCATCCGCCGCGCACCGGACCAAACATGTTGCGGCCCATGATGAACGCCTTGGCGGCACCGATCTGTTCGATCTCCGCCCGGTTCTCGTCCGGAGTTTCAAACATCCAGGCGTGCAGCCGGTCCCCCGAACCGTCGCTGCCGTCATCACCGAAGGGGCGCTGCTCCGTTTGGTTATGCCCGGCAGAATATCCGTCCGCCGTGACGGTGATGTCGCAGACCACCCGGCCGGCCGCTGTTGTCATGGCCCTGTCCTCTCGTGGCGGCCCGGCCGCCTTTCCCTGTGGGCTTGCCCGGAGGGCTTCAGCATACGGCCCTCCCGCCGTCCCGGCGAGCGCTGTAACGTCCGGATAACGTCACTGGAACTAGAGTCCGCGGCATGGGTGAGCAGCAGGATGTCCAAAGCCGCGGGTACGATCCAGGGTTCCTTGGCAACGACCTCGAGCCGCCCTCCATCAATGCCGCGCTGCTGGAGGACACCGTCCAACTCAACGGTTCAGCCGTCATCCCGTACACCCACTTCTCCCTGGCGGTCAGCAAGTCCCGGCGGTTTGCCCGCTGGGTCGCCTGGAATATCGACGGCGGCAGCATCAAGAGGTTGAGCCGGAAGGGCAGCGCGTTTATCAAGGACTCCCGGATTCCGGAGGAGTTCCAAAACGGCGACGAGCTATACAACGGCAACCGCCTGGACCGCGGGCACATCGCCCGCCGGGCGGACCTGCTCTGGGGTCCGCTGCCCGAGGCGAAGAAGGCAAACGACAATTCGTTCTTCTTCACCAACATCGCACCGCAAATGGACGACTTCAACCAAAGCGGCAAGAACGGCATCTGGGGACGGCTGGAGGAGTCCGTCTTTTCCGACGTCGACGTCCAGGACCTCAAGGCCACGGCGTTCGGCGGCCCCATCTTCCGGGACAACGACCGGGAGTACCGGGGCGTACCGCTGCCCCGCGAATACTGGAAGATCCTCGCGTACATGGAGGAGGGCGGGTTCCGCAGCGCGGCGTTCCTCCTGACGCAGAACCTGAATCCCCTCGAAGCCCTGGACCTGAACGAATTCCGTGCCTTCCAGGTCAGCATTGCCGAACTGGAGGAACGCACTTCCCTGCGCTTCGCGGATCCGCTGCGCGGCGATGACGGCCGGACGTCACTGCGGGCAGCCGATGACAGGGCCCCGCTGGCAAGCCTTGCCGAAATCCGCTGGTGACAGCCGGCCGCCTAGAGGGGCAGCCCCCGCGGGGTCACGCTGATCTGCAGGCCGGCGTTCCCGCCGAGCAGCGGCTTCATCACGTCCGGAACGTCAATGCGGCCGCTCCACCTGTTGGGTGTCCCGTCCCGGTCAAGCAGCCGGTCCTTCTCCTCCGGGTTCCAGTCGCGCAGGGCGGTGGGGATGGTGCTGTTCCATGCAGCCCAAGCCTTGGGCAGTGGTTGCCCGGCGGACGGAGGTTCAATGTCCACCACCAGCGTGTCCTGCCAGTCCTCCGTCTGTTCCATGTGGTCGTCGAAGAACAGGCGGCCCTGCTTCTCGGCGATGGACAGCAACCGCAGCTTCAGCGCATGCCGCAGTCTGGGCACCACCCGTCCGCCCACCAGCGGCCGGGGCGCCTGGGACGAAAGGAACGTGGTGAGCAGCGGCTTGGGTGAATCGATGGGATCGCCTTCCCTCCAGCGCTCGATCTGCACCGGACAGAAATGCGCGGCACTTTGCTCATGGACCAGCACTGGCAGCCCGCGGATGGCCACGCCGACGTCCAGCTGGAACTCCACTTCATCCGGCGCGTCCCGGCCGACGGTGAAGCCCACCAGCTCAATCTGGATTTTCAGGTCCCCGAAGAGGAACCGCTGGAGGTTCTGGTAGCCCTCTTCGGAGTTGACGATGCCGTACCGGCCGCTGTGGCTGCGGTGGACAATGGCAAGGGGGGCGCCCCGGACAGCGGCGTTGTCGATCTGGACCAGCCCGTCGCTGCGGGGTCCGACAGCCCGGGAGGAAAGTCCAAGGGCGACGTCGTAGTCCTCCGGGTTGGAACCGACCAGGCAGAAGAGCTCGGAAACCGGGAACCCGTCGTCGGGCATTTCGGTGCCTTTGAAGCTCTCGCGCCGCAGTGTCCGCCGTCGTGCCGCGGGAGTGAGGTAGTCATACATGCGGTCCGGCCCGAAGATGTCAGCGCCGTGGATGCCGGTGGCGTCTCTGATCCGCTCCAGCAGTCCGAATCCGACTGCGAAGTTGATGCCGCCATGCGGTGTGGCATAGGTAAAGACCCTGGCCACGTACTTTGCGCCGGCCGCGGGATCAATCATTCCGTCCGTTTCCGCGAGCTCCTCCGGAATGACACGCTGCAGCAAAGACCTGCAGACCAGCCCGCCCATGGAGTGCGCCACCAGGAAAACTTTGGGCGCCCCCGTCCTGTCGAGCACCAGTTTGATGAGCTTGAACAGGTCCCGGGCGGCCGTTTCAAAGGAGAAGCTTTCCGGGTCCTGGTCAAAGGTGTCCGCGGAGTCGTCGTAGAACCGGTGGATCCACACCGAGGCGGGATTGACGGACCTGGTGTCCACCCCCTGCAGGAACGCCCACTGGTCTCCGTGTACCGGGACCTCGTACTTGTGGTCCGAGATGAGCCGCAGCATGGGCGATTCGAACTGGTGGAACTGCGCCCTGCCGCTGCTGTCCGACCGTACATGGACTGATCCCTGGCTGAAGCCGTAAAACGGATCGTCCACCGCGCTGTTGATGGCACCTCCGTTCCCGGCGAACCCGCGGACATAGATGATGGGCAGCCTGCCGTCGCCACCTGGAGTGCCCACGTCCCGTCCCCTTTCCGATGGTTTGCTTCCGCGGCGCCCACCTGTTGTCCCTGCGGGCATTTGAGCATGTCCGCCGTTACGACGGCGTTACCGGCACGGGCGTGCACCGGTGGTATCCCGAGAGCAGTAATGCGGCAGTAACGGTGCCGCGCTCTACTGGATGCAGACCGTCCCGGTGTCCGTTGCCGGGGGCAGCGGTTGATCCGGCCAATTCGCGGCCTGCCAGCAAAGGAGCGCACACCATGACTACAGAGACTGTCCGGCCGCACTGCGACACCAGGCCGCAAAGCCGTCCCCTGCTTCGTCCCGACCTCGCACCCGGCAGGGAACGCCTCATCCGCCGGTTGCGGGGGAAATGGGTGAACGGCACGGTGCTCCACTACTGGTTCTTCCAGGGACCGGCCCCGCAAAAGGAGGCAGTGCGGAAGGCCTTCCAGGAATGGAAAGCACTGGGCATCGGCCTGGAGTTTTCCGAAGTGGCGGACAAAAGCGAGGCCGAGGTAAGGATCGCCTTTGACCAAAGGGACGGGTCCTGGTCCTACGTGGGGCGCGACGTCCTGGAAATCAACGCCACGGAACCAACCATGAACTTCGGCTGGGACCTCACCGACGAGTACGGCCGGACAACGGCGTTGCACGAGATAGGACACACGCTGGGGATGCCGCACGAGCACCAGAACCCCTTCGCGGGCATCGTCTGGGACGAGCCGCGGGTCTACGAATACTTCGGCGGAGCGCCGAACCACTGGCCGCCGGAGCAGACGCTGCACAATGTGCTGCGGAAGATCGACCCCGGCGAGGTTGAAGGTTCCTCGTGGGACCCGGATTCTGTCATGGAATACTGGTTCCCCGCCGGACTCATCAAGGAACCTGCCAGGTTCCAGGCGGGCCTGAATCCTCCGGGCGGGCTGTCCGAAGCGGACAAGGAATGGGTGCTCAAGTTCTTTCCTGCCATCAAACGTGAACTCCCCCTGCTCGACCCGTTCAAGTCCGTCCCGCTGTCCCTGAGCCCCGCGGAGCAGGCCGACTTCGCCCTGGAGCCCTCCGCCTCGCGGACTTACGAGATTGCCACCTTCGGGACAGCTGATACCGTACTGGTGCTGTTCGAGAACGTCGACGGCGAACTTCGCTTTGTCGCCGGGGATGACGACAGCGGCGAGGACCGCAACTCGCGCGTTTCGGCCAAGCTCTTCCAGGGACGGCATTATGTGGTGCGGGTGAGGCTCTATTGGGCAGGTGAGTCCGGGCAGACGGCCCTGATGTATTGGTGAGTCCACTCTCCATCCACAAGGCCCGAATTCGTGCGCCGGCAATTGCGGCGGGGTGTTGCTCAAGTTTGTCCGAATCTTTGCTAAAGGAAGCGGACTACCGGTTCTTCTGGGGCAGGATGGGAGCTGTTCGGCTCAGTGCCCTGCCAATCCAGGCAGCACCGCAGCCGGCAGGACGGGTTGCCGGTAGTCAAACCGTCACCTTTGAACAGGGCTTGTCCCGGCGGAGAGTGGGGAGACGATGCGATCGGACGACGTGGGGGCAGAACCTGCCGGCGGGGAGGCAGCAATGCATGACGTTTCAGACGCCGGCACCCTGGTAATCCGCACCTGGCATGAACATGGCGGCCAGTCCGCCGCGTTCCGGGCAAGGATTACGTACGGTCCTGCCCACGGCCGCGACCAGACAACGGTGTCCGCCGCCGACCCCGACCGGGTCCTACACGTTGTGCAGCAGTGGCTGTTGTCCCAAACCATTGCCCCAGGCGGGAACTAGCTGGTCCTTTGCCCCGTGGGCCTGGGGCTTTACGGCCTCGCTGATCAGGTGCTTCAGCGCCCCGGAGGGTTCTACGCCCATATCCTGCAGCAGCTGGTCGTGGTACTTCTCGTACGCGACCAGGGCGGACGCGAGGTTTCCCTGGGCAAGTTCTGCCGCCACCAGGAACCGGACTGCGCTCTCGTACAACGGCTCGATATGGAGTGCCGCGGCGGCGGCTTCCGCAGCCGCCCCATGATCACCACGGCTGGAAAATCCGCCGGCAAGGAGCGTCAGGACGCGGAGCTGGTCGTGCCGCAGCCGCCCTTGCTCGAACAGTACCCAATCCTCATACCAGCCGGGCAGGAATTCCAGGTCGCGCAGTTCCTGCAGGTTCGCTGCAAGCACTTCGCCGCCGGGGATGCCCGCTGCCTTCAGGACAGCCCGGATCTTGTGCAGGTCCACCACAACCCCGGCGTCCAGTGACAATAAAGCTCCGTCCTTGACGAGCAAGCCGGGCAGTTGCCGTGTGACCAAATGGACTGTTACCCGAAGGCTTTCGAGGGCCTTGTCGTCCGGATATTCGGGCCACAGCATCCCGGCGAGGAAGGTGCGAAGGCTGGGACCGCGGACCGCCAGTGCGGCGATGAGCCGCTGCTGGCGTGCAGCAACGTGGACTACTTCCCCGCCCTGGCGGAGCTGCCAGGACCGCATGAGGTCCAGTTCAAAAATTCCATAGTCATCGTTGCCCATGGCTACCCGATCGGAACAGGTGTTACTGCAGTGAATTGTAAGATTGAGCATCCTCATGTTGACAGGGAAAGTCAATCGACAAATCCCCCTAATTGCTTAGCGAGAGAAGCCTCTCAGGGGGTTCCGGGCCCTACATTGGCGGGTCATATAACGCTTCAGCGGGTGCGTCGAGGAAGGTGACGACGACGTCGCGCACCAGGTTGGTCCGTGCCAGCCCGAAGAAGTGCGTCGTGCCGGGAAACACCGCCAATTGCGAGGCGGGCACACCCTCGAAGTCGCCGTTCACGTCTCCGCCGCGCAGCTGGAGGAACTTCACCGCATGGTCGAGCCTGACCATATCGCAGTCGCCCACGGTGAAGAGCGTGGGGGCGGCGATGCCGCGGATCTCGTCGTCGCTCCAGCCGATTTCGCCCTCGCCGTAGCGTCCAAGCTTGTCCAGCAGGCCCTGCAGGTGCTCCCGGTCCGGATGCGGGGACACGGCGAGGTAGCGTTCCTCCATCGGGGTTCCGGCGATCATGTCCACTGTCATCACCGCTACCGCTTCTGCGTTCCCGCCGCGGTCGCCGTCCGGGCGGAAAGATACCGAGGACACGATGAGCTTGCGCACCAGCTCCGGCCGACGGACCGCGAGATCCAGCGCCACCGCACCTCCTATGCTGAATCCGAAGACATCGACGTTCCCAACACCGAGGTGCTCGAGAAGCCCGGTGACGTCCGAGGCCAAGGAAGCAGTACCGAGCGGGCGGTCGATGTCGTTGGTACGTCCGTGCCCCTGGAAGTCCGTAGCAATCACCCGGCGCCCGGCCGACAGGTCGGGAATCAGCGCACCGAACTGCTGCTCAATGTCGAAGAGCCCGCCATGCAGGAGCAACAGCGGCACGCCGCCGCCGTCGCCGTCGCCGTGCAACTCGTAGTACATCTGAAGCCCGTTGATCGGCGCGTATCCGGTTTCGGGGGCGCCTGCTGTCCTATTGATCATCACGAGCCTCCTCTGGCCTTGGGTGTGTAGCCGTGTGCTCAATGGTGGCACCGGGCAGGTGCACCGACCAGTGCCTGCCGGTCGGCCTGCTGTCAGACCCCCGCCGCCCGCGGGAGGAAGGCGCTCGGTTCCTGCCTGATCCTTGCCAGTGCGGACTCCACAGCTCCCTGGACAACGGCTTCGGCTCCCAGCATGCTTGCCACAAGATCCGGAAGCGGGGCACCGGAATCGGCAGGGAGCAGGCTGCGTGCGTGTTCCAGGACGGGGTCAACGGCCCGTGAGATCGCGCCGGCTATGACCACACGCTCAATATCGAGGAGGCTGGAAAGAACCACGGCAATCTTCGCCAGCCGGGCGCCGAGCCGGGCGATGATGTCCTCCCCCAGAGGATCCCCTTTACGGGCTGCCTCGAACACGTCCTCCGCCTTGATCTGCTCCTCGGGGATGGCCCGCAGCGTTGTCCGGCCCTCGTAGGAGTGGATGCCCGAACGGGCCCACTTCCGTGCGAGTGCCCCGAACCCGTCGGTGCTGCCTTCTCCGGGGAGGAACTTGTCATCGGTGAACGCGTCCAGGAACCGCATCTCGCCGGCCCCGCCCCGCGGTCCGCGCAGCAGGCGCCCATCGACGATCAGGCCCGCGCCAAACCGTTCGCCTGTCAACAGGGTGGCCACGTTGGCTGAGGGGTCCTGTGCCCGTTCGGCGATGGCGGCGAGGTTGGCGTCATTATCGACGACGACCCTGCCGTGGAGGTGCGAGGCGAATCCGCTGTTCATCAGCTGCCAGAATTCCCCCTCCGCGGGAGATGCGCCGCCGGCGTCCACCGGCGCGGGGACGCCGACAACCGTGAGCAACACATCATCACCGGTGAGCCCGGCATCGGCAAGTGTCAGTCCGATCAACTTCCGGGCTTTTTCGCAGCGGCCGGCGCGCCCCAGGACGTGTGAATCAAGCCCCTCGCGGCGGCTGCCCAGTTCGCGTCCCCGCAAATCCGCGACGACGGTTGTAAAGGACGTTTCGCCGGCGTCCAGTCCCACAACCACGCCCACAGCTTCACGCAGCCGGTAGCGGCGTGCCGGCCTTCCTTTGAGCGTGCGGCCCGTGGCGTCACCGCCGTCGTCAACCTCTTCCAGCCATCCCTCATCAACCAGCCCGTCGCAAACTCCCAGGACTGTGGCGCGGGTCAGCCCGGTTTCAGCCATCGCCTCGCCCGCGGTGAAGACCTGTTCCTGCAAGGCAAAGCGCAACAGCGCCTCCGAGTTGATCTGCCGTAACAGTTGGGTGGAGTTCGCCGTGGTTGCGCTCATCCCTTGACGATATCCCTTCCGTCCCCCATCCTCGTATAGGTCCTAAATATAAGATCCAAATCAATCTTCCGAGACCCACCAGGAGCCAATGTTGCCACCCTTGACGTCCGCCGGGACGCGCGTCTCCCGACGTACATTCCTCGCCGCAGCCGGAAGCGCGCTGGCCGCTTACGGCCTGGCAGGATGCAGCGCGTCGGGCACCCCGACCATCACATTCCACCAGTCAAAGCCGGAAGCCGTTCCCTATTTCCGCGACCTGGCAGCGAAGTTCACCGCGTCCCAGGACCAGTTCCGCGTTCTGCACGACATGGCCACAAATCTCTCCGCCGGGTTCGTCCGGAGCAGTCCCCCTGACCTCGGTTGCCTCAATTACAACCTTGAGATGGCCCGGTTCATGGAGCGGGGTGCGTTGTCGGACCTTTCCGACCTGCCCGAGGCAGCTGACATCCGCGAAGACGTGCTCGACCTGACGAACTGGTACCCCACCTATGCAGGCCGTACCAGCGTGATCCCCTACTCGGTGATGGCGGCGTCCGTCATCTACAACCGGCGGATTTTCCAGGACAACGGCCTGGCCGTCCCGACAACCTGGGACGAACTTATCGAGGTATGCGAACGGCTCAAGGCTGCCGGCATCACACCGATCTACGGCACATTCCGCGATCCCTGGACCATCGCCCAGGGCCTGTTCGACTACGCGGTGGGAGGCATGGTGGACGTACGCGCGTTCTACCGTGCGATGCACGTCATCGGAGAGAAGGTTGGACCGGACTCCGAAGTGTCGTTCCAGAAAACCATGCTGGAACCGGTGCAGCGCATGGTCCAGCTGACGAAGTACGTCAATGCAGACGCCTCCAGCCGCGGCTACGGTGACGGCAACACGGCCATGGCACAGGGGCAGGCGGCAATGTACTTCCAGGGGCCGTGGGCCTTCGGGGAAATTGAAAAGGCCGGCACCGATGTGGACCTCGGCACCTTCCCGCTGCCCATGACCAATAACCCCGCAGACCTCAAGGTCCGGGTCAACATCGACCTCTCGCTCTGGGTCCCCGAGGTGGCCAACGGGCAGCAGGGAGCCCGCGCCTTCCTGCAGTACCTCATGCAGCCGGAGATCCAGAACCCCTACAACGCCCAGTTCCTGGGGTTCGGCACGGTCAAGGACGCACCGGCGGTCACCGACCCCCGCATCGTGGACATGCAGAAGTTCTACGACGGGGGCCGCTTCTACATGGGCGCCTCGCAGTTCATCCCCAACACGATTCCCGCCGCGAACTACTTCCAGTCGATCGTCTCCGGAGCGGACGCTGAGAGCACCCTGCGCCGCCTGGATGCCGACTGGGCCCGCCTGGCCTTCCGCGCGTAGGCGCATCCCCGAACCCCTGCACGAAACGAGGACCACCCCATGTCATCAATGACGAGACCTTCCACCAGGCCGGCGGTTGCCGCCCCACCAGCGGCCACGCCGGCAAGAGTAAGCAAAAGCCGGGTCGACCCGCTCTACTATCTTTTCCTGTTGCCGTCACTGGCGATCTTCACGCTCGCCGTCACACTCCCTGCGGTACTCGGCTTCATCTACAGCTTCACGAACTCTGTTGGCTTCGGCGACTTCGAATTCATCGGCTTCCGTAACTTCATCGCTGCCTTCCGCGATGAAGGGATCCTCGGCGCCTATGGATTCACGCTCGCCTTTTCGCTCGTGACCGTCGTCGTCGTGAACGTCCTGGCCTTCCTGCTGGCCCTGGGCCTGACGTCCCGTGTCCGCTTCCGCACTGCGCTGCGGACGGTCTTCGTTATCCCGATGGTGATCTCCGGCATCGTCATTGCCTTTGTGTTCCAGTACCTCTTCTCCAATTCGCTGCCGCTGGCAGGCCAGAGCCTGGGAATCGAACCGCTCACCACGAGCATCCTCGCCAACCCGGACCTCGCCTGGCTGGCGATCGTCTTCGTCACGGCATGGCAGTCGGTTCCGAGTGCGATGCTGATTTACATCGCAGGCCTGCTGACCGTGCCCGCCGAGGTGTACGAGGCGAGCTCCATCGACGGCGCGAAGCCCTGGCACAACCTGCGGCACATCACGTTGCCGCTCGTGGCCGGGTATGCGGTGATCAACACCGTGCTGGGCTTCAAGAACTACCTCAACGCCTACGACATCATCGTCGGCCTTACCGACGGCGGCCCCGGGGTCGCCACCCGGAGCGTAGCGATGGCAATCTTCCGCGGCTTCGAAGGCGGCGACTACGCCTACCAGATGGCCAACGCCGTGATCTTCTTCCTCATCAGCGTCGCCATCGCACTCATCCAGCTCCGCTTCACACGTGGCAAAGGAGGGATCGCAGCATGAGCAACGCGACCCGTACCATCCCCGCACAACCAGTGACCCCTGCCTCGCGCCGCATCCGCGTTGGCCAGGAGCGCACCAACTGGCCCGCCACCGCCGTCTTGATCGTTTGCACCCTTGGCGTGCTTGTCCCGCTGTACGTCACGGTCAGCATGGCACTCAAGACCACCGGCCAGGCCGTGGACGGCAATGCCTTCTCCTTGCCGAGCCCCCTGACCTTCGATGGTTTCACCCAGGCGTGGACGCTCACGAACTTTCCCCGCGGCTTCGCGATCTCCGTATTCGTCTCCGTCATCGCGGTCATCGGGGAGATCGTGGTGTCGGCACTCGCAGCCTATGCGATCGTCCGCAACTGGGACCGCCGGCTCTTCCGCTGGTCCTTCTTCTACCTGCTGGCGGCGATGTTCATCCCGTTCCCGGTGGTGGCGCTCCCCCAGATCCAGCTGACCGGCATGGTCGGACTCGACAATCCGCTCGGCGTCGCGATCCTGCACATCGTGTTTGCCCTGGCCTTCAACACGATGCTGTTTACCGCGTTCCTGCGCTCGATTCCGCTGGAGCTGGAGGAAAGCATGCGGATGGACGGCGCTGGGACGTCGCAGGTGTTCTGGCGGCTCATCTTTCCCCTGCTCGGACCAATGAGCGCAACAGTGGGCATTTTCGCCTTCATCGCGTCCTGGAACGACTTCATGATGCCGTCACTGATCATCTCCGACCCGGAACTGCAGACAATTCCCGTGCTGCAAAAGATGTTCCAAACCCAGTTCAGCAACAGCTACAACGTAGCGTTCGCCTCGTACCTGATGGCGATGGCACCCGCGATCGTCGTCTACCTGTTCACACAGCGTTGGGTCATGTCCGGCCTGACCCAGGGCGCCGTCAAATAGTTCCTGCGAAGAGGGGTGCCTTCCGTCCCCACGCGCGTTGGAAGGCGCCCCTCAGAGTGCGGGCGTGGTCAAGGACCGGCGGATACCGGCTATCCTGACGGCAACTCCCAGCAGCACCAAAGCGATACCGAATGCCATGAGAATCCAGACGGGCGCCGCCGCGGCTTCGATGTTCCGGTAGCACTCCGGCGCGAGCGCCGTGATGTGCAGTTGGGCATCGGCCATTTCAGCTGCCTGGCTTTCCGGCAGCAGCGGACTGCCGCAGAGCGGCCCCGCGGGCCTTAAACCGATGACGATACTGAGGATGTGGACGGCCAGCCCAACGGCGATGACCAGTAACCAGCCGCGCCGTTGGCTCAGTTCCTGGTTGATGGACCTGGTGGGATTTTCCGCAGAATCTTGAACCGCCATGATTCGAGCATAATGAGGGCCGGAGGGTTTTGCAGTGTTCGTGCGCTTACCGGCAGCCGCTGAGGATGCCGGCGATCGCATCATGCTCAGCCTGCGTTACCCATAGTTTGTACTTGGCCTTAACGGCCGTCTGCCGGATGACATACTCGCACCGGAATGCCCTGTTCGGCGGCAGCCAGGTGGCAGCGTCCTTGTCACCCTTGGCTCCGTTGGTGGGTCCATCTGCGGCCATGAGGTTCAGCGGGTCGTTGGCCAGGTCCTTGCGCTCTTCAGCAGTGAGTTGTTGCGCGCCCTTTTGCCAGGCGTCGCTAAGTGCTACGAGGTGGTCGATCTGGACGGCGGAACTGGTGTCCTGCCCGCGCACGAAATCGATGGTTGTCCCGGTGTATTTGTCGGCCAAGGTGCCGGTGACAACAACGCAGTCGTTGGTACTGGGCTTGAAGGTTTCGTCGGTGAGGTCCCGGGCCAGGATGTCATTGCGGGTGTCGCAGCCGTTCCGGTCAACGTCAGCCCAGGCCGGACCAAACTCATCGCGGGAATAGCCGGTCTTCGGCGCACGGCCCTTCACCGGAATGGTCTGCAGCTGGTTGAGGGCGTTGCGGGCAGCAGCCGGATCTGCCGGAGCGGGATCACCGGCGGCGCTGCGCGGAGCGGATTCGATGGCCTCCAGTGCATTAGCGGCGGCATCACAACCGGCAAGTGAACCAGCCAGCAGAACGGCAGTGGCGGCGGCAAGGGACTTGGCAGCAAAGCGGGAAGTCTTCATGGTCCTTCGGGGGTTAGCGGGCTTTCAACGCTAACGTCCGCTGCTGCTCCGGAGCGGCAGGTTGTTAGGTGGCGCCTGTCACATGCGCTGGCCCCTGCAGCTCGCGACGGCGGTACGGTCCGCATCCTTGCGGACAGGTCCATGGGGGCTTTAGACAGCACGGTCCGGTTCCGGCTTTGTCAGAAGACCTGGGGAGATGAACCGGCCGCGGAGCGAAGCCAAGCCAAGGCCTTGGTCCCTGGGCGCTGTCGTCGATCCAGCAACGACCTGACCACTACACCCTGACATTCGACCTGGACTACAAGCCTGCAGCCACGGATCCCCTGCCAGGGCTGCCGCACCCCTTCCAGGCACGGTTCAGGTCCAATTCAGTTCTGACCATGACGCTGTCTGTGACCCACCTGGGTGATGAGCCTGCCGTCTACGGACAAATCCTTGGTCCCTTCCAGGACGAATGGATGACCACCCGGCTCGTCAGTGAGATCGAAAAATCCTCGGCACGAAGCTGACCATCACCCAACGCTGGCAGGGGGTCTACGCCTCCAGCCCCCTGACCTCCCTCCTGCGTGAGGAGATCGACCCAGCCACAACAGCAATAACAGTCACCTCCGGCATCGGGATGACCCTGTCCTTCGGCATTGCGGCCGAAACGACCGGAAGTCTCTGACGCAGGAGCCACCCAGGCATCGCCGTCGGGATCCATGCCTTCCGCAGGCACAAAGCCGAGTCAACGGAGTCCGACCAGTGACAACAGCACCACAGCATCAAACGCCTGGCCGATAACCCCCGCATTGTTGCACTGAAGGACGCGAAGGCGGACTTCGGTGCAACAACGGAAGTCCTGGCCGAAACGGATGTTGCCGTCTATGCCGGCGACGACGCCCTCGCTCTCCCCTGGATGACCGCAGGAGCCGCAGGGCTGGTGAGCGTCTCAGCACACATCGCCCCGGGCATCTTCCGCGAGCTGATCGACGCGGTGGACGCCGGCAACCTGGCGCTGGCCAGGCAGCTCCACTTCGAGCTGGCACCACTCATACGCGCCGTGATGAACTACGCACCTGCAGCAGCCGCCGCCAAACACATCCTCCACGGGCGGAACCAGCTGCCCGGCAGCACTGTCAGATCCCCGCTCGCTCCGCTTGCATCGGATGAGACGGCGATGGTGATGGCGGAATTGAGAGGGACGCAGTGGGCCGTCGCGTAGCTTGCGGGCATCTCGCCCGATCCCGGCTGACTGCCAGGTGCATCATCTCTCCCGGGTTTCCGCCTTCGCTGCATATGCGGTGGCCTGGTCACGCACTTGGCGGATGTAGGTGTCGGACTGGTTATAGGCGTAGATGGCGCCGGTCCATCCTTCCGAGGTGGTGAGGTCACGGCCGTTGGCGCATAAATAGTGTGCTGCGCTAAGAGCGGCATCGTGGATATTGGACGGGTCTGCCGTTCCGTCCCCGTTTCCGTCGCGCGCTACGAGCTCCCAGGTGGAGGGGATGAACTGCATCGGCCCCACAGCCCGGTCCCAGCGCGTGTCCCCGTCCAGGGTCCCGGCGTCCGTGTCGGCGATCGCGGCGAATCCGGTACCGTCCAGGACCGGGCCCACAATCGGGCGGCTCACTTCCCCCTCGGCGGTGAGGCCGCCGCCCCCGTACGTTCCGTGTCCTGTTTCAACGAAACCGACGGCCGCCAGGGTGTTCCACCCGAGCCCGCACGCCGGAACGGAATCATTAACGGTTACAGCTGCGGCAACGTACGCCCGCAGCGCTCGTTCCGGGATGCCGGTCTGCCCGGCGGCCCGGACAACCCACTCGGCATCCGGACTCCTGGTGACGTTCACCGCGGTGGTCATACCAGAGGACAGCGCCTCGAGCTCGGCCCCCGCCCGGGGCGGCGGAGCAAGGGCCTGCCGCGCATCGACGCCGGCTTGCCCAAGCATCCAGAACACGAAAGCGGTGGAGACACAGACCGAAAAAACGATAAGAACCAAGAGACGCCTGAGACCGAGCACCGACTAATCAAACCATCTCCACCCAGGACCGCGCCGCCATCGCGGCCATCATGTTCCTGAGCATCCTCCACTCCACGAAAAAACCCGGGCGTCATCCCGCATGTACTGCGGAATGACGCCCGGGACTGCTATTGCCGTTGTAAGCTGCTAGGCGTCGATCACCATGTCGGTCTGCGCCGTGGAGCAGCAGGGCAGGAATTTGCCTGCGTCGATTTCCCGCTTGCGGATACCACCCTGGTGGTTCATCTCGATTTCTCCAGAAAGCTTGACGACCTTGCAGGAGCCGCACATGCCTTCCTTGCAGTTGGCGCCGATCCGGACACCCGCTCGCTGCGCCACCTCGAGGATGTGCTGGTCGGGATCTATCCGCACGTTGACGCCGGTGCGCAGGAAGGACAGGGTGAGGCTTCCCGTTCCCACTGTCTCAAAGCTCGAGGCATCGGGGGTTACGGCCTCGGGCTCCGCATCCGCACTGCCCCCGGCCGCGGGAGCATCCGTGTCGACGGTTTCCAGCGGCAGCCCCGTGGCCTCGAGGGGTCCATCGGCGTCGTAGCCGGGCTCGTAGAGTCCGAACGCGCTTGGCTGGCCTTCGTAGTAATCCTCGGCTGACTCGGCGATCTCCTCGGCGATTTCCTCCGCGATGTCCGTTGCCAGCGCGATCTCTGCCTGGTACTCAAGGAGTGTCTGGCGGTCTCCCGAGAAGAACTCCATGTAGATGGATGTGTCGTCGACGCCGACCTTCTTGAGGAGCTCGGTGGCGCTGTTCAGGTAACCCTCAGGGCCGCAGGCGTAGACCTGGCGGCCGTTGGCGTCGGGGGCCACCTGATCGAGCATGGCCGCCGTCAGCCTTCCGGTGAGCCCTTCCCACCCCTCGGGCTTGCTGCGGTCGCCCAGGGAGTAGAAGACCTTAATCCGCGAGTCCACGGAGGCGATGTAGGCCAGCTCCCGGTGGAAGGCAAAACCTCCGGCTTCCGCCCCGTGGTACAGGACCACCACATCGGCGTGTCCCGGCAGGGAGTGGATGGTCCGCACCATGGACATGATAGGAGTGATGCCTGCACCGGCGGCCAGCAGGAGGTAACGCGCCCGCCGGTCGGCGTCGGGCAGGTGGAACGCCCCGACGGGTCCGAGCATGTCCAGAACGGTGCCGGGTTTGACGTTCGCATGCACCCACGGAGAAACCAGGCCCGTGGGGTCGCGCTTGACGCTGATGCTGAACGTCCATGGCTCCGTGGGCGAACTGGACAGCGAGTAGCTGCGGTCCACCGGATCCTGGTCCTCACCGTTTACCGGAAAGGCGACGTTTACATACTGGCCCGCACGGAAGGCCAGGGGCGCACCGTCGGTGCGCCGGAACACGAAGGTCATCAGGCCGCCGGCCTCGACAACGGTCTCCACGCATTCGGCCATGAACTCCTGGGGGTGCCAGGGGCCCAATGCACGGGCAGCGCGGGCTGGTGTCTCGGTGCTGCCCATGACCCTGTTCCACGGCATCTCCAGACCGCGAATGCGCTGTGGTTCCTGGATTACCGTTTCAGTGAGGAGTTCGGTCATGCCAAGTGCTCCTGAACGCGCTGCACGTACCAGTTGATGAATGCCTCGACCTGGTATTCGCTCTTCATGTACGGGCCGGGCTCGTAGGCAGGGCTGGCAGCGCCCTGCTGGCACAGTTCCACGAACGCCTTGTCCTGCAGGTTGGTCTGCTTCCAGGTGTACGTGAGCTTCTCCAGGTCGTAATCGACGCCTTCTTCGGCGTCGTCAGCCACCAGCCAGGTGGTGCGGACCAGCGACTGGTGTTCGTTGATGGGGAAGACGCCGAACGTGATGACGTGGTCACCGAGGAAGTGGAACCAGCTGTTGGGCTGCAGGTGCATGGAGCAGCGGCCAAGGCGGAAGTCCGGCAGGTCGCCGAGCAGCTTCTTGGAGAGCCGGCGCCCGTCGGCGGAGAAGGACTCGCCTTCGCCGTCCAGGGATTCGCGGGAGATGCGGATTCCGGCGATACGGGTGTCAAGCTCCTCTACCACCTCGTAGGGCAGTCCGTAGCGGCGGCAACGCTCTTCAAGAGAGGACTGCGCTTCCTTGTTGCGGTCCCATACTTCCTCGAGGTGCGTAGGAATCAGGCCCTCGGTCAGGCCCCACGTGGGGAAGAGTGAGCATGCGAGTTCCGGGTGTCCATCGCAGTGGTAGCACTCACGGTTGTTCTCCATGACGAGCTTCCAGTTGCCCTCTTCGATGATGTTCTGCTGGTAGGCAATCTTCGTCTTGGACAGGTCGTGCGGGGCCAGGTAGGGCTCGAAGATCTTCGAGGTCTCGTCGAAGTCCGTGGGCGGTTCGTCAGCGATGCAGACGAAGATGAGTCCGGCAACCTCGCGGCTGTGGGCGCGCTTGAGCGCGAAGCAGTTCTTGTCGAACTTCGCTTCTCCGGGGGCGGAGGCGTGGATCAGGTTGCCCTCGGGGGAGTAAGTCCAGGAGTGGTAGCCGCAGACGAGGTTTCCGGTGGAACCGGCAGCTTCGGTCAGGACGCGCGCCCCGCGGTGGCGGCAGACGTTGTGCAGGACGTTGACGTCCCCTTCGTCGGTGCGGAGGACGATCAGGGAGTAGGGACCGTAATCGACCGTGATGTAGTCGCCCGGCTCCGGCAGCTCGGCGACGCTCCCGGCAAAGATCCAGTGCTGGCCGAAGATAGCCTCCATGTCGACCTTGAAGATTGCCGGGTCGGTGTAGAAGGGGGCATCGAGGGAGTAGCCCGTGCGGCGGAACGCAAACAACTCGGTGATCTCAGCCAGCTGCTCTGCAGGCAATGAGGACGCGAGTTTTCCGCGTGAGTTGAGGGGCTGGTGCACTGGAGCAGTCATGGGTTTCCTCCCGGGAGGCGTGGTTACGTGTGATATCTGGGCGGCTACGGGTGCGTCGGTGCAGCCGTAGTCAAAAAGCGTTGTTCCAAGAGATTAGGGCTCACGAGAGCTCAATAAAAGCGCAAGAATCCGGAGATAACCGTGCACAATAGTTGCATGATCGATCCTAGACTTATAACGCTCCGAGTATTCGCCCGCTGCGGGACCGTGGGCGCAACCGCGGAGCTCACGGGGTACTCCCCTTCAGCCGTCTCCGCGCAGTTGCGTGAGCTCCAGCGCGTGCTCGGTTTGCAGCTCCTGGCGAAGGACGGCCGCGGTGTGCGGCTGACCGCTACGGGCCGGTTTCTTGTGGCCGGTTCGGACTCCCTCATCGCGGAATGGGAGAGCCTGCGCGCCGCCGCCATGGAGGCCGGCGACCAGGTGCAGTCACATTTCGGCCTCGGTGGATTTTCGACGGCGGCCGCGCAGTTGCTCGCGCCGCTTGCGGCCAGTCTCCGCTCAACGCGTCCGCAACTGGAGGTACAGGTACTTGAGGCCGACCCCGCCCGCTGCTTCGATCTGTTGGTAGCCGAGAGGATTGACCTTGCGGTCATTGTCGCCATGCAGTCGAACACCTACGGCGAGGATGACCTGCGCTTCGAACAGACCGTGCTGCTCGACGATCCCCTGGACGTGATCCTTCCGTCTGACCATCCGCTGGCATCGCAGGAACGGGTGACGCTCGAAGAATTGGCCTCGGAAGCCTGGATCACCGAAGCTGCGGGCTCCACCTACCACTCCCTCTTCACTGCGGCGTTCACGGCAGTTGGTGTGACACCACGGATTGCCCACGAGGCCGTCGAGTGGGAAACCCAGATCGCCTTCGTGGGTGCGGGGCTCGGCGTGGGCTTGCTGCCGCGACTGGCGCCCTTGCGCAATGCAGAGAATGTGGTTCGCCTGCGCTTAACGGGCAAAGGCAGGCCCTCGCGGCGCATTGTCGCGGCCGTACGTAGGGGCAGCATTGCCTCTCCGCTGATTCAGGAGTCGCTCGACATCCTGCAGAAGAACGCTGAGCGGATCGTCGCCGCCCGGCCGGAGGACGAACTGTGAGAATCGTTTCCCCGACAACGAAATAAACATGTTGACCTGCGTCACAGTCGAGTATACGCTGGGGTCCAATCTAATATATCAGTTCGCTACTTTTGAATATATCTAGAAGGAGGAGGGGACATGACCCTCATGCAAACAGAGGCAACCGCAGCGGCCCTGCCGGCAATGGAGCCGGGGCAGAAGTTCGTGCTCACACTCTCGTGCGCCGAGCAGGCCGGGATTGTGCAGGCCGTGACCACCTTCCTGTTCGAGCGGGGCTTCAACATTGACGAGCACCAGCAGTTCGATGACAGCCTGCGCCAGACCCTGCACCTGCGGACCGCGTTTTCCGGGTCCCCGGACCTGACTCCGGAGACACTCACGGCCGAGTTCGGCCCGATCGCTGACCGGTTCGGGATGAAGTTCAGCTTCCATGACCAGACCCAGCAGCGGGTCCTGGTGATGGTCTCCAAGTTCGGGCACTGCCTCAACGACCTGATTTTCCGGTGGCGCGGCGGGAGCCTGGGCGGGGACCTGGTGGCCGTGGTTTCCAACCACGAAACCCACCGGGCGATGGCCGAAGCGGCCGGGCTGCCCTTCATCTACCTGCCGGTCACCCCGGACACCAAGGCCGACGCTGAGGCCCGGCTGCTGGAACTGGTGGAGGAATACCGGGCGGACCTGGTGGTCCTGGCCCGCTACATGCAGGTCCTCTCCGATGATTTGTGCCGGGCCCTGGAAGGCCGCGCGATCAACATCCACCACTCCTTCCTGCCCGGGTTCAAGGGCGCCCGCCCCTACCACCAGGCCTACGACCGGGGCGTGAAACTCGTCGGCGCGACCGCGCACTACGTCACCGCGG
>NZ_JBNHFD010000043.1:0-28552 GCF_059089865.1 Arthrobacter sp. Y3221157 | reverse complement strand
GGCTGGGCGCGCCGGTACCCGGCGCCGTCGTGGTCGCCTGGGTCTGCGGCTGGCTTGGACCGCAGGCGGTGAGTAGCAAGGCAGCCGCTGCGGCCGCCGTCGACATGGCTATCCCCTGGAAGATTCTCTGAGACCTCATGGCACAACCTTCGCGGCAGCGGTTGCCGGCGTCAACGATGCCGCGGGCCTGGCGGCGGTTTTGATGCCCGGATCGTGATGATCCGGGCACCAAACCTTGGCTACCTGGTGGCTGCGCCGTCCGTGGCCTTACGCCGGGCTCCGCTCCGCAGCAGGGCTGCCCCGCCCAGGACCAGCCCGCCCACGCCTGCAGCGAGCCCTGCCCAGCTGCGGGCTTCAGCTCCGCTCTCCGTTACGGCTGCGGCCTGTTCTGGTTCGGCGGGGGCCTCGTGCGCTGAGTGCGCTGCGCGTTCCGCCCCGTGCCCGCCGGCGCTCTCAGCCGCCGTCACGGTGATGGACGGCGCCGGTGCCTCCAGGGAATGCGGGTCCTCGCCGTCCTTCGCGATCTGGGACCAGTCGGTCTGGCCCGTTTCGCAGGTCTGAAGGGTGGGGAAGTGCAGCGTGCTGCCCGCCGCGTCAGGAAGCTTTACGGACAAAACCAGTGCGTCGCGGAGGTCATGCGGCAGGGGTTCCTTGGCGGTGTAGACGATCTGGCTGGTCCGCTTGGTGATGGATGTTCCGTCCGCGAGCTTCTTGGGCTCCGCGAGCTGCTCTGTCACCTTTTCAACCGTCCAGTTGGGGTTGACTGTGGGCTGGGCGTCGTTGAGCTCGACGGGCAGGGTGATAGCCACCTTGGTGGTACCGGACTCGTCACAGCCGTGGGGAATCCCGAATGTGAGGAGGGCGTAGGAGTTGGCGTCGGTCTTATCCGGCGTGACGCCGACATGCGCCGCGGCGCCGCCCGCCGCTGCGAGCATCAGGGCTGCTGCGCCGCCCGTGGCGGCGGCGGTGGTCAGGGTACGGCGAAAGATGGAAGTGTTCATGGGGTTGCCTTTCTGGCGCACGCCCGCACAGGGCGTGCAGAAGTTTTGAATGCCCCGCCGGCATTGAATGCGGCGCGGGGTTAGGAGCAAAGCGCGACGGCGGAAGGCGGGCCGCGTCGGCTGTCTTGCCGGAGGTTCCGCCAGGGACGGCGGTGAACGGCGGCAGGCGGGAATACTGCGAAAACCGGGGGAACGGCGTCGGGCGCCTCTGCGCGGGGGAGCCCCGCGAGCGGACGAAGCCAAGCGGCCAGCGCCCACAAGGCATCCTCGCCCCTTGCCAGCAACAGCGCACAGCCCAGGGTGGCCAAAGCATGCGCAGCCAGCATCAGCGGTGCCGAACCGGGATCGCCGGCGGATGCATGACCCGCGACGGTGACCAGCTCGGGAAGCACCGGTGCGCCGCCGCCATGCTGGTGGCCGGCATGCAGGCTGGCCGGTCCCAGTGCGAGGGCCGGGGCGCTGAACGCGGTGAACGCTTCATGCAGGACCAGCTGTCCGGTGCCCAGGAGCGCCCCCACAGCGGGAAAGGTGAGCCGCAGCCGGGTGGCGGCCGTGCTGGCGAGTCCGGTCAGGGCCAGGATGGCCAACATGATGCCGGGGGCGGGAAGTTGGCCGCCGCCCGCCACGTGGGCCCCTGCCGCCAGGGTAAGCATCGCAGTGGCGAGGGCCGAGGAGCGGAGGAGGTGGAAGGGCGCGCGCGGCTGGTGTGTCGGCACGGCTCCTCCTCTCCCCGTAGCGGTTGCCGGCGGTATCCCGGGCGTGGTTCCGCCGGTCCAGATTCTATCGGTGATTGGCACGCCGGCAGGTGCCGCGGCTTTCTGTGCGTCCTGCTATCCGACGCCGGCCAGCAGTTCGGCGAGGACGTCAGCGGCGGTGTCATGCCGGATCAGGGGAGTGGCCTGGCCGGCCCAGAGGGACATGAGTCCGGTGTTCCCGCGGGCGGCGGCCTCGGACCGGAAACGCCCTGTCAGCCAGTTCTGGACGGGGAACGGCGCGATGGACGGCGCATCGGCCAGGTCGGATGTGACGCGGTTGGGGATGCCGCGGGCCAGCCTGCCGCTGAGCGCCCGGGTGAGGACCGTCCGGCCGGCCGACGGGCTGAAAAGGAGCGAGCGGTAGGCCGGGACCGCGGCCGACTCGCGGGTGGCCAGGAACGCGGTCCCAACCTGCACGGCTTCCGCGCCCAGGGCAAACGCAGCAGCAACCCCGCGCCGGTCGGCGATTCCGCCGGCAGCTATCACCGGGATGCGCACAGCGTCGGCAACCTGGGGGACCAGGGCGAAGGTACCAATGAGCGACTCTTCTGCCGGCCGCAGGAAGGACACACGGTGCCCGCCCGACTCCATGCCGCTGGCCACCACGGCGTCCACGCCACCGGCTTCCAGCGCCACGGCCTCCTCCACGGTCGTGGCGGTGCCGAGCACCTTGATGCCGCGACGGTGGGCGTCCTCCATCACTTCGGGTGCAGGGACACCGAACACAAAGCTGACGACGGCGGGACAGGCTTCCAGCGTGGCCTCCACCTGTTCGCCGTAGTCGGGCAGGTACCGTGCGGGCATCTCCGGCAGCGGGATCCCGAGTTCCTGGAAGTACGGCTCCAGCAGGCTGGTGAAGCGGCCAAAGTCCTCCTGGTCCACGGCCTCGGCCTCATCGCCGGTGGGGATCCACAGGTTGAGGGCGAAAGGCCTGCCCGTGGCGGCGCGAAGGTCCGCTGCCGTCCGGCGGATGGCGCCGCCGTCGTAGCCGTAGAGGCCGTAGGAACCCAGCCCGCCGCCGTCGCTCACGGCTGCCGTGAGCTGCACGGAGGAGACGCCGCCGAAGGGTCCAAGGACCACGGGCGCGTCGATGCCCAGTAGTTCGGTGATGGGGGTGCTGCGGAAAGCGGTGAAGTCCGGCTGGGGCATAACTGTCTCCTGGCTGGTTGCCTATGGGCGGGTCCGTCCCTAGTCTTGCAAAGCCCCGCTGCCGTTCCGGCCGGTTATTGCGGCGCCGGTGACTCCACCAGGTCGTAACCGTCGGAAATGTGGAACAGCCGGCGGCCGCCGGCCGGGGCGATGACCCACACCACGTCGCCGTCTGCGGTGCGGGCATCCACCAGCCCGGCATGGATACGGGCGCCGTTGCGCCGGAGTTCCACGGTGTCGCCAATTTCCACTTCGTCCCAGCGGGTGGGGCTCTTGACGCGGTTCGCCATTGAAGTCACGGGATTTTCCTTAGGTGGTCGGGCGGCTGTCCAGCCGTTCCTGCCATCAAACAGGTGCGGACCCGGTGGCTTCAATGGAGGACTGACCACGCCGGCCGCCGGCCGCTTGTGCAGCCCTCCAGTGCGCGGGCAGAGTGCTGAACATGCTTTCACTTTCCGGCCCGGGGCCTAAGCCGGGCACTGGGGACGCAGCAGCGTGCGGCGTTAGACTGCGTTCGTCAGTGCCAGACGATCCAAGGAGATGTTCATGGACTACACCGGAAGCCAGTCGGAAAAGGTTGTTCCCGCTGGTGAGCTTGGCCGCAACCACATCGGCCAGACCATCAGCTTCCAGCCCAACGAGTTCACAGTTGTCATTGGGAAACTCGCCGGAGTTGCCCGGACGGAGGCTATGGTCTACTTGTCCCTGCAGGGGGTCGGAAACGGCACGCACCTGAAGGATGAATACGACCTGCCGCTCACACACGACGTTTACGTGCCGGTGGACGTCATCAGCAACGCCGAATCCACCATCAAGGACCTGTTCGGCAAGGTCCAGGAAAACCTCCGGGGCGCAGGCCACAAGGGTGAGGACCGCACGGACAAGCTGTAGCCACAGTCCCCGCACGGTCTTAGCCCTGGAGTTGGCAGGACGGCGGCCGGCCCCGGAACAGCAGCCGAAAAACGGCCATTGCTGACCCGGGGCCGGCCTGCCATTCTGGGTGCATCCGCAGTACAGGCACCCACGACAGGACAGGGCCATGCCTCTTTATCTCTCGAAATTCAGCTACACCCCGGAGACCTGGTCCCGGCTGATCAGCACCCCTGAAGACCGGCGGAAAGCTGCGCAGGCCTATATAGAGTCGGTGGGCGGAAAGCTTCACGGATTCTGGTACGGCTTCGGCAGCCATGACGGCTACAACCTGTGGGAAGCGCCGGACAACGTGTCCATGGCCGCAGTGGCCGTTGCCATCAGCGGGGGAGGTGCGCTTAGCTCCTTCGAAACCACAGTTCTCCTCACTGTTGAGGAAACAATGGAGGCGCTCCAAAAGGCCCGGGATATCAAGTACCGGCCGCCGGGAACGGAGTAATTGTCCGGCTCCGCGGGGAGGCGGACGACGGCGGTTCTTCCCGCCGTCGTCCGCCTTGCCTTCATTGGTGCCCCTCAGAGGTTCCCGGCATGGGCGCGCCACAGCGCCCGCCGGGCTTTCGTCAATACGCCTTGACCCGCTGCTCCACCACCAAATGGATCAGGGCAAAGACGTTGTCCTGATCAGTGGCCGCCAGTGCAGCGTCCAGCGCCGCCGGAATATCCTCGTCCTCCGTAACCGTGATGCCGAAACCGCCAAAAGCCCTGGCCATCAGCCCAAAGTCGGGGTTCTGCAGTTGGGTGCCGGAAATCCGGGCGGGGTAGTGCCGCTCCTGGTGCGTGCGGATGGTGCCGTATTCCTGGTTGTCCATCACGATTACCAGCGGTGTGGCACCGTACTGGGCGGCGGTGGCCAGCTCCTGCCCGTTCATGAGGAACTCGCCGTCGCCCGCGATAGTGACCACCCGCCGTCGCGGATCATCCAGGGAAGCCGCGATGGCTGACGGCACGGAGTAGCCCATGGAGCCGTTGCGGGCGCTGATCATGGACGCATAGCGGCGGGTGGGGAAGTACCGGTGCGCCCAGTTGGTGTGCTCGCCCGCCCCGAAGGTCACCATGGCATCCGCCGGCAGCCTGGGTACGAGGTTCGCCATCAGGGTGTCCATCCGGGCCTGGCCAGGCGCCGGAGTGGCCGGAGGAAGTGCCGCGAACCGTTCCTGCTCCGCCCGCATCCGGCCTGTCCAGGCCTTCCACTCATCCTTCACCGGCAGGCGGATGTCCCGAAGCTCGCGGACAAAGGCCTCCGGCTTGGCCAGGATCTGCCGGGACACCGGGCCGGAGCGGCCGCGCAGTGAAGGATCGGCAGTCACCAGGAAATTCTTCTTGTTCCAGTCCTGCCGGCAGACAAAGCCGTCCGTGATCACGTCGCCCGGCACCGTCCCAACGAACACCAGCAGGTCGGTTTCCTCCAGCAGGTCGTACGTGGGGCGGGGCCTGCCGTAGCCGATGGGGCCAACGTAGGAGGGGGAGTCGAAGGGCACTGTTCCCTGTGTCCGCCATTCCGCCGCGGCCGGAATTTGGTGCTCCTCCAGCCAGGCGCTGAGCTGGTCTGCCGCGTCCTGCGTCCAGTCGTTGCCGCCCGTCACGAAGAGCGGTTTGCTCGATTCCGCCAGGGCCGCCCGGAGGGCCGCTGCATCCGTCCTTGCCATGCCGCCTGCAGCAACCGGGATGGCCGGGTGCAGCACCGGGCTGATCTCCTGCCGGATGATGTCCTCCGGCAGTCCCACCACCACCGGCCCGGGCCGTCCACTCATGGCTGCAAACATTGCCTCCGCCACAATTTCGGATGCCCGCTCCGGATGGTCCAGGGTCATGACACGCTTCGCGCCGGTATCGAACCAGGCCTTGATGTCGAACTCCTGGAACGCCTCCCGGTCCCGATGGGCGAAGGGGATCAGGCCCACGAAGAGCAGCATGGGGGTGGAGTCCTGCCACGCGGTGTGCAGCCCCACATGTGCGTTCGCGGCGCCGGGGCCCCGCGTCACCATGGCCACGCCGGGACGCTGGTGCATTTTCCCGTCCGCCTCGGCCATGTACGCGGCACCGCCCTCGTGCCGGCAGACGATGGTCTGGATGTCGGAGTTGTGCAGGCCGTCCAGCACGTCCAGGAAGCTCTCGCCGGGGACCACGTATGTTCGTTCCACGCCGTGGGCCACGAGGGAATCAACAATCACGTGCCCCGCCGATTTGAAGGCGGGGGTGGCTGCGTCCGGATGCGGCTGTTCCTCCGTCCGGGTGGTTTCGACGGCGGCAGGCGCTTCTGCGGCGGGCGTGGTGCGGGAGGTGGCCAGGGTGGATTGCGGCTCTGGTGTCATGTTCTTTCTTAAGGTAGGTGTTCTGGCGGGAGAGGAAGTTGGGAGGCTGGGCCTAGAACACGGACCAGCCGGTGAGGTCGGAGAGTTCGGCGAGGGCGGCAGTGCCGGCCAGCGAATTGCCTTTGGCGTCCAGCCGCGGGCTCCAGACGCAGATGGCGCATTTGCCTGGAACGATGACCAGGATTCCGCCGCCCACCCCGCTTTTGCCCGGCAGGCCCACGCGGTAGGCAAACTCGCCGGCGGCGTCGTACATCCCGCAGGTCAGCATGATGGAACCGATCCTTTTGGCCTCGCTGGGGGACAGGACAGGTCCCTGGGCGCCCTGGCCGTCCCGGGCCAGGAAAAGCCCGGCGGTGGCGAGTTCAGCGCAGGACATCATGATCGAACACTGGCGGACGTAGCTTTCCACCACCGCTTCTGCTGGCCGCCGGAGATTGCCGAAGTCCTTCAGGAAGTGGGCCAGTGCCAGGTTGCGGCTGCTGCGGGCCAGCTCGCTGGCAGCCGCGGCCTCGTCGATGAAGGGCCCGGGCTTCCCGTTCCCCGGCCTGCTCCCTGCCTGTTCGGTGAGGAACCGCAGAAGCTGCGTGGCGGCGTCGGACGTTTCCTCCATCAGGTGGTCCGTGACCACCAGGGCACCCGCATTAATGAACGGGTTGCGAGGAATGCCGTGTTCCACTTCCAGCTGCACCAGCGAATTGAAGGACGTTCCGGACGGCTCGCGCAGGACCCGTGGCCAGAGCACACCGGCCTTGCCGCCCTGCAGGGCCATGGCCAGCGTGAAGACCTTGGAAATGCTCTGGATGGAAAACGGGACGTGTGCGTCCCCGGAGCTGAACACTTCGCCGGACGTGGTGGCCAGCGCGATCCCGAACCTGTCGAACGGGACCTCCGCGAGGGAGGGAATGTTGCCGGGAACGGATCCCGCTTCCCGGCGGGGACGGTGGTTGCTGACGATGTCGTTGAGGAGGGCACCCAGAGGTGGTGCCTGGAGTGTTGCGGTCATTTCCTGCCTGGAAGATCGTGATGGTTGGCTGCCCACTCCTGGATGTGGAGCAGGGCGACGAGGGAATGGCGGGGGTTGCCGAAGTCCAGGCGGGTTACCCGCGCGGCCTTGCTGACCCGGTAGTAGACGGTGTTCTTGTGGAGGTTCATGCGTTTGGCGCACTCGGCGACGTCGAAGGACGTATCGAAATACGCGTGCAGGGTCGCGGCGAGCTCGGCGTCCTGCTGGAGCAGCGCCGCCAGGCTGCGGTGCCGGAAGGGGGACGACGTGAAATTGCGGACCGCCTCGCGGAAGAGGATCTCCTCCTCGAAGTCGTCCACCGTGGCAACGGCAACCGTATCCGCACTCCCCACGCAGGCCAGCAGGGCTTCGGTGATGCGGGTGGCCGTATGGATGGACAACAGGTCCGGAACGATGGGACCGACGGCGGCAAAGGGGGTAAGGCCGAGGTGCTTGCGGGCATCCCGGACGATGGCCTCGGCGAGGGTGCGCAGCCCCGGTTCGGAGGTGCTCGGCTGCAGCCCCGGGACGATCACCGCGGTATCGCCATTGAACTGCCCGACGACGGCGGAGGCCTTGTACGCGGCGGCGTGGATGGATGCGAGGTTGGCCAGTTCGCCGTGCTTGAGTGCCGCGTCGTCGGCCTGGGAGTCTGCGGCCGACATTCCGATGAGGACCAGGGCGGCCGGACGGTCCGCCGGAATTTTCTCGCTGTGGGCGCTGGCCGCGGCCTCAGCCGGACCGGACAGGAGCCGGACAATGCGGTCTTCCCGCATGTGCACGGACTGCTTGTTGCGGTAGCGGATCAGCTCCGCGGAAACCCGCGCGGCGGATCCTGTCAGGACGTAATCGACGTCCGGTCCAAAGCCCTCCCCGGTTTCCTGGAGCCAGATGTAGCCCATGATCCGGTCCCCGGCGAACAGGGTGACGGCCACCCGTTCGCGCAGCCCGTCCTGCGGCCTGGCCGGGACGCGCACAGGCAGCCGGGTGCGGTGGAGTTCACGGTAGGCGCCCAGGTCCTTGAGCAGCAGTTCGTACTTCCGCGGCCCACGGCGGGCCAGGATGGAGGCCTTCCGCAGTTCGTCAATGTCGTTGGTGACTGTGGAGTAGGCAAGGACCTTGTTGGCGGCGTCCTCGATGACCACATGGCTTGAGGTCAACCGCGCCGTGGTCTGGGCGATGGCAAACAGGTCCTCCTCGAGCAGGGTCAGCACCTCGCTCTGGTAGCTGCGCGGCTGGATCCTGTCCTTCCCAATGGACAGCAGGCGGTCCCAATCTGCTCCTGGATCCACCAGGAGCAGCCCGGCCCCGGCAGTGTGCAGGAGTTCCTCCGCCTCGGCAACGTCTTCCCGGTTGCCCTTGATGGCCACCACCGGCGGGGGATTCTGCAGGAGCCGGCGCAGGGCCGGCAAGGCCGAACGGCCGCGTACGCCGATCAGCAGGACAAACGCGCCTGCTGCATCCGCGGTCCCGTCGTCGGCGTCCAGGATCAGGAGCCGCTCGATGGCCGACCGGCCGGGGGAGGGCCGGAGGATGAGGCTGGCGAAACCCAAGGGGAGATCCGAGAGGATGTCGTCCACCGTAACCGCGGCCATAAGTTTCCTTTTGCGTTGACTCCGCCGGACGGCTCTGTCCGGTCACCTCATCGTATCCAGCACAAAGGTCACCGATTATGGAATGCAATCCAAGCCTGCGGTCCCGTTTTTGGTTTCCGATCCATGGAAGGGCCGTGCCGAAAGCTGCTGTTACAGCACCCCATTCGAAAAAGTTGTTCAACAATACCTTGCCAAGATTGTTCAACAACCTGTATCGTCGCTGGGGACGATAATTGTGACTCCAGTCACCCAAGGCAATGGATGGAACCATGGCAGAACCCGGCATCAAACTGAACCTGAGCACTTCCGCCCGGCGTACGGCGCTCCTCGGCGCCATGTTCCTCATGGCCACCAGCGCCATCGGACCGGGTTTCATCACCCAGACAACGGTATTCACAGCCCAGATCGGGGCCGCGTTCGCCTTCGCGATCCTGGCCTCGATCCTGATCGACATCGCAGTACAGATGAACGTCTGGCGGGTCATCGGCGTCACCGGACTCCGGGCACAGGAACTTGGCAACAAGGTGCTTCCCGGCATCGGCTGGTTCCTCTCCGGCCTGGTGTTCCTTGGCGGCGTGGTTTTCAACATCGGCAACATCGCCGGTACCGGCCTCGGAGCCAACGCCATGATGGGCGTGGACCCGAAGATCGGTGGCGCCGTCTCGGCCGTCGTCGCCATCCTGATCTTCCTCAGCAAAAAGGCCGGCATGGCGCTGGACCGGATCGTGGTGCTGCTGGGCGCCGTCATGATCCTGCTGATGATCTACGTGGCCATCGTCGCCGCCCCGCCGCTCGGAGAGGCACTGAAGAACACGTTCCTTCCCGAAACGGTGGACTTCCTCATCATCACCACCCTGGTGGGCGGCACCGTGGGCGGCTACATCACCTACGCCGGCGCCCACCGCATGCTCGACTCCGGCGCCACCGGCGTCCGGCACGTCAAGGAGATCACCCGCAGCTCTATCCTGGGCATCCTGACCACCGGCCTGATGCGCGTGCTGCTCTTCCTGGCCATCCTCGGCGTCGTGGCCGGCGGAACGGTCCTCAGCAGCAACAACATGGCCGCCGAGGCCTTCGGCGCAGCGGCCGGTGAAATCGGCATGCGGATGTTCGGTGTGGTCCTCTGGGCAGCCGCCATCACCTCGGTCATCGGCGCAGCCTTCACCTCCGTCTCCTTCATCACCTCCTCCCGCACCCCCGAGCGCAAGCGGAACCTCATCACCGTCGCATTCATTGCCGGCTGCACCATCGTGTACATCTTCCTCGGCCAGGCGCCCCAGCAGCTGCTGATCTTCGCCGGCGCCTTCAACGGACTGATCCTGCCGGTGGGCTTTGCGGTCCTGCTCTGGGTGGCCTGGCGCCGGCGCGACCTGATGCACGGCTACGCCTACCCCAAGTGGCTGCTCCTGGTCGGTGCCGCCGCCTGGGTCCTCACCGTGTTCCTCGGCTGGAACTCGATCCTGGGCCTGGCCAAGCTGTGGGCATGATGGAGCGCTCCAGCATCCTCCCCTCCGCGGCGCGCGAAGCGTTCCGCGGAGGGCTGGTGGAACCGACGTCGGGCTGGTCCCGTGGGTACGCGCAGGCGAACGTCCTGGCCATTCCGCGGGAGCACGCCTTCGATTTCCTTTTGTTCGCACAGCGCAATCCCAAGCCATGCCCCATCCTGGGCATCCTCGAGCCCGGCGAAACCAGCGGCCCGCTGCTGGCCGGCGGGGACATCCGCACAGACGTGCCGAAGTACACGGTGTACCGCGACGGCGAAAAGGTGGATGAGCCCACCGATATTACCGGCCACTGGCGGGATGACCTGGTGACGTTCCTGATCGGCTGTTCCTTCACGTTCGAAGCCGCGCTACAGGACGGCGGGATCGGCATCGCCCATATCGAGCAGGGCGTTAACGTGCCGATGTACCGCACCAACCGCCAGTGCGCTCCGGCCGGCGCAATGTCCGGTCCAATGGTGGTCTCCATGCGCCCCGTCCCCGCCTCCCAGGTGGCCGACGCGGTCCGGATCACCTCCCGCTACCCGGCCGTGCACGGCGCGCCAGTCCACGTGGGCAATCCACACGAACTGGGCATCGGCGACCTCGCCCGGCCGGATTTTGGCGACGCCGTGGCCATTCCGGACGGCCACATCCCCGTGTTCTGGGCCTGTGGAGTCACACCCCAGGCTGCCGTGATGCAGTCCCGGCCGCCGCTGGCTATCGGCCACGCGCCGGGCCACATGCTCATTACCGACGCGAGGGACAGCGACTACCTGGTTCCCTGAACTTGGCGCATTGAAAGCGGAGAGGGCCTGCACCAGCCGGTGCAGCCCCTCTCCGCTTAACAATTTGCCGGGTCAGTGCCCCGTGTCGGTCAGTTGCGCAGTGCCGGCCAGATGGCCCAGCAGCTCGGCTTCGGCGGCGTCGAGGTAGGCGCGCAGCCCGGCCGCCGCCTGCTCCCGCTCGCCCTCCCGGAGCCGCTTCACGAGCTCCACGTTGCGCTCCACGTAGTGGCTGTGGAAGTCGGGGGCGGAGGCCATGGCATGGAAGACCAGCCGCATTTCGGCGAGCACGCGGTCCATCAGTTCCTGCAGCGTCGCGCTCCCCGTCAGGCCCACCACCGCACGGTGCAGGCCCTGGTTGGCATCTGCCATGTCAGCAACGGAACCGGCGTTCCGCGCCGCCTGGGCGCCCTGGACAATGGCTTCCATCTCGTCCAGTGTCTGCGGAGTGAGCTCCCCCCAAAGGACGGCGGCAGGTTCGATGGTCCGGCGGATGCGGTAGATCTCGCGCACCTCATCCTCGCCCGGCGACGCCACAAAGACGCCCCGGTTGGGGATGTGCGTGACGATCGACTCACCGGCGAGGATGGTGAAAGCCTGCCGCAGGGTATTGCGGGAAACGCCGAGCGAGGCGGACAGCGATTGTTCGGACAGCTTTGACCCGGGGGTCAGCTCGCCGGCCGCGATGCGGCTTCGCAGCACTGACGCTATCCACGCCGTGGTGTGCGCGTGTTCTGCTGTGCCGTGTTTCCCGGTGTCCAAGTCTTTGCCCCCGCTTTCGTCAACATCCGATGTTAGCTGACCGTCCCCAGTACTTCGCCGCGGACGACGACGGCCCCCGGCTCCTGCGCGCCGCGGCGGAAGGTGCCGGCACCGGACGCGGACACGACGGTTTCCATCTTCATCGCCTCCACCACAGCGAGCGGCTGGTCGGCGGCCACCTCGGCGCCGTCGTCGGCCAGCCACTTGACCAGGTTGCCGCCCATCGGCGCGGTAACCCGGCCGTCGTCGGCGGCGTCGCTGCTGTGGCTGTCGGCAGCGTTGCGGGCGCCGGCCGAAGCTGCACCTGCCGAAACTGCGCCGCCGCCGTGCATCAGGGCGGCATAAACCTGCTCCGGCAGTCCCAGCTGGACGGCCTTGCCGTCGATTTCCACGGTGAGGGTTTCACGCCGTGCCACGGGGCCGGCAATCCCGCTCTTCAGCGAGGCCGCGAGCCGGCCGGAGAACTCGGATTCAATCCACGTGGTGTAAACGCCCAGCCGGTCGGGTGCCGTGAAATCCGGGTCCCGCACCACGGCGCGGTGGAACGGGACCACCGTGGGCACGCCTTCGATCCGCAGTTCGTCGAGTGCGGCACGGGCCCGGCGCAGCGCCTGCGCCCGGTCCTCGCCGCGGACGATCAGCTTGGCCATCAGGGAGTCGTATTCGGCCGGGATGACGGAGCCGGAACGGACCCCGGAGTCCACGCGGATGCCGGGGCCGGTGGGTGCTTCGAAGATGTCCACGGGCCCGGGGGAGGGCAGGAAGCCGCGGCCGGCGTCTTCGGCGTTCAGCCGGAACTCGATGGCGTGGCCGGTGGGCTGGGGATCCTGAGTGATGGAGAGCGGCAGCCCGGCGGCGATCCGGAACTGTTCGCGCACCAGGTCGATGCCGGAGGTTTCCTCGGTGACCGGGTGCTCCACCTGCAGCCGGGTGTTGACCTCGAGGAAGGAGATGACGCCGTCGGGTGCCACCAGGTACTCCACGGTGCCCGCCCCGGTGTAGCCGGCTTCCCGGCAGATGGCGCGCGCGGATTCGTGGATGCGGCTGCGCTGCTCCGGCGTGAGGAACGGGGCCGGTGCTTCCTCCACGAGCTTCTGGTTCCGGCGCTGGAGGGAGCAGTCACGGGTGCCCACCACCACCACGTTTCCGTGCGTGTCGGCGATGACCTGGGCTTCGACGTGGCGGGGCCGGTCCAGGAAGCGCTCCACAAAGCATTCGCCGCGGCCGAAAGCTACGGTTGCCTCACGCACCGCGGAGTCGAAGGCGTCGTCGATGTCCTCCATCCGGTAGGCGATCTTCAGGCCACGGCCGCCGCCGCCGAAGGCCGCCTTGATGGCCACCGGAACGCCGTACTGCGCGGCGAACGCCCGGACCTCGTCGGCGTTTGCGGCGGGCCCGTCCGAACCGGGGACCAGCGGGGCACCGGCGCGGACGGCAATTTCCCGCGCCGTCACCTTGTTGCCTAGGCTGCGGATGGCGTCCGGCGACGGGCCCACCCACGTGAGTCCGGCGTCGAGCACTGCCTGCGCAAAGTCCGCGTTCTCGGACAGGAAACCGTAGCCGGGATGGACGGCGTCGGCACCGGCGCGGGCTGCCACTGCCAGGAGTTTCCCGATGTTCAGGTAGGTTTCGGCGCTGCCGGACCCGTCCAGGGCGTAGGCCTCGTCGCTGAGGCGCACGTGCAGGGCGTCGGCATCGGGATCCGAATAGACGGCGACGGACGCCAGGCCTGCATCGGCGCAGGCACGGGCGATCCGGACGGCGATCTCGCCGCGGTTGGCGATCAGGACTTTTTTCATGGCTGCTTCTTTCACAGGCTGTTCGTGGCAGGCGTGGGGGTGGGCTGTGGCTGCTGCAGGGCCGAAGACCGGAGCGGCTCCATGGTCCCCGGATCCACGGCCTGGAACCGGATGGTGGTGCCGGGCGGGAGCTGCGCTGCCGCCGGCAGGTCTTCGGGAACGACGACGGCGATCACGGGATAGCCACCGGTTACGGGGTGGTCGGCGAGGAAGAGGACAGGAAGGCCCGACGGCGGCACCTGGAGCGAGCCGGCCACCACGCCTTCGCTGGGCAGTTCCTCCGTCCGCGAGCGTTCCAGCGGTGTTCCGCCAGCTGTTGTAGCCAGCCGCACGCCGATCCGGTTGGACTCGGAGGTGACCGTCCAGTCCTGTCCGGTGAGGGCGGCGAGGGATTCCGGCGTGAACCAGTCGTCGCGGGGGCCCGGCGTCACGCGGAGTACCACCGTGGCGCTGCCGGTCCCGCCCTGCTGGAGGGCTGGATGCAGGGTTGGCGGTTCGGGCTGGCCCACCACGCGGCCCCGGTCCGCCGGGCTGACCGGCAGCACGGTTCCGGCGGCCAACGGAGAAGGCCCGATCCCGGACATCAGGTCCGTGGACCGGCTGCCCAGCACGGGGGGAACGTCGATTCCGCCGCGGACTGCAAGGTAGCTGCGCAGGCCTGCCTCCGGGATGCCGAGGTGGAGGCTCTCACCGTCATGCAGCGGGAAGGGGGCGTACATCGGGGCCGGGCGGCTGCCGCTGCCTGAGCGGATCTCGGCGTCCGCGGGGGCGCCGGTGAGCGCTGCAGTCAGTTCGCCGCGGGCACGTACGGACAGCCCGCCCAAAACGGTTTCCAGCACCGCGTCACCCGGCGGGTTTCCCACCAGCCGGTTCGCCTGGCGTGCGCTTGAGGCGTCGGCAGCGCCGGAGGTGGAGACGCCGAGGTCGCCGAAGCCGGGGCGGCCAAGGTCCTGGATGAGGGACTGTGGGCCGGGTGCGATGATCTCCAGTGCGTGGGCGCCGTCAGCGGGGACGCCGGCTGGGGTGAGCTGCTGTCCGGCGGGCTCAGCCTGTCCGGCGGGTTCGGTGACTTCCACGACTTCCCGCACCGCGACATAGCGGACGGTGCTGCCGGGCCGGAGCAAGGCGGGCTGTTCCCGGTCCAGGTCCCACATCCGGGCGGCGGTGCGTCCGATCAGCTGCCAGCCGCCGGGGGAGCGCCGCGGGTACACGGCGGAGAAATTACCGGCGAGGGCCACGGAACCGGCGGGAACGGCGGTCCGCGGCGAACTGCGCCGCGGAACATTCAGCGCGTCATGCTCGCCCACCAGATAGGCGAAGCCGGGGGCGAACCCGCCGAACGCCGCCGTCCACAACTGCCCGGTGTGCGCGGCGACCACGCCGTCGGCACCCAGCCCGGTCAGCCTGCCCACTTCGGCGAGGTCGTCGCCGTCGTACACAACCTCGATCCGGACGGGAACGGCACCGGCGGCGTTCACAGCGGCCGGGTCCCTGTCCAGCGTGCCGACGGCGGCACGGGCCGCCTGTGCCGAAGCGCGCGAATCGAAGACCGCCAGGACGGTCCGCGCGGCGGCCAGGACATCCACCTGTCCGGGCAAGGGCGTCTCCTGCAAACGGGCATGGACGGCCAGGACCGTTTCCAGGGAGTCGAGTTCCAGAAGGAGGGCGCGGGGCCCGGCCCAGCGGATGTGGAGGGAGCTCACACGAAGCTCCGGATTTCCACGCCGGCTGCTTCCAGTTCCCGCCGCACGGCGGCGGCCATGGAAACGGCGCCGGCGGTATCGCCATGCAGGCAGATGCTCTCCGCTTCCGCCTTGATGGCGGATCCGTCGCGGGCAATGATGGTTCCCTCGGTGGCCAGGCGGACCATGTTGGTGGCGACGGCGTCCTCGTCGTGGAGGACGGCGCCGGCTTCGCGCCGGGAGACCAGGGTCCCGTCAGGGTTGTAGGCGCGGTCCGCGAAGGCTTCGGCCACGCCACGGAGCCCGGCCGCTTCGGCGCGGGCCAGGGCTACGGAGCCGGGGAGCAGGAGCAGCGGCAGGTCGCCGCCGAAGGACTTGACCGCATCCACGACGGCCTGGGCGTGCGTCTCGTGCGTGACGATCGTGTTGTAGAGGGCGCCGTGCGGCTTGACGTACCGGATGCGGCCGCCCGCGGCCGTGGCCAGTGCGCTGAGGGCACCCATTTGGTAGAGGACGTCATCCGCGAGTTCCGTGGCGGAGCAGTCCAGGAACCGCCGGCCGAAGCCGGCAAGGTCACGGTAGCCCACGTGCGCGCCGATGACGACGCCGGCCGCGACGGCATCCCGGCAGGTGCTGGCGATGGTGGACGGGTCCCCGGCGTGGAAGCCGCAGGCGACGTTGGCGCTGGAGACCGAGCGGAAGATTGCTGCGTCATCGCCCATGGTCCAGTTGCCGAAGGATTCCCCGACGTCGCTGTTGAGGTCAATGAAGGCCATAGTGATTCTCGTCTCGTTGAAGTGGTCTCTCTAGGATGCACGAGAATCAAGGATTGTTCAACAATCTTGGGTGGATATTTGTCGATTGGCGTGCGGACGGCGATACACGCCCACGCCGGTTCACGGGAGGCCATCCGGGCGGCCGTCGAAAGATTCACGGCAAACAGGAGTTCCAGGGGACGTTCAACGGCAACGCGTAATGCGGGTCCTTCGACACCCGGCTTAAGTTGGCCGTCGTATCGCCTCTGCTAAGGAAAGACCCTGCTTGCCATGGGAGTGGAAGCGGGTCTTTCCTCATCTGCAGACCATCGGCGCCTTGCATGGCGCCAGAGGTTGGACCAACAGGTTCTGGTGAAGAGTGACCCACCCGTCGGCCTCCAGTTGCCCGTGGTCAAACTGGTCTGGGACGAGGGCAACGTTCCTGCCGTCCGGCCCCGCAACGAATCCGATTACCTCGCGGCTGTCGGCCATGGTCTCGCAGAGCTCCCAGTAGTCTCCCGTCGTAATCGCCTGGCCGACCAGGCAGACGTCGTCCGCGGACGCGCCCTGAGTGGCGTAGTAATCCGTGTATTCGTAAATAGCCAGAAACCGCGCGCTCGCGATTTCTGCTTCCCCGCCCGCCACGGCGTTGATGTCCAGCACGTCACGTTCCGTGGCCGGCCGTTCCAGCACCGTCATTGTCCCTGCCTGCACGATGAAAAAGTGCGCGTAGAGCAGGCCCAAGGCCACGCAGGTACCTATGCCGACAACGGCTGACAGCGCTACGACGAGTCTCCAGAAAAGGGTCAGCGGAGCCTGGCGCTGCTCGTGAGAATCAGTAATCAAGCCTTCCCCCAAGGCTAGGTTTTCTTGAAGAGTACACGCCCTCGCCGGCCGGGGGACTCTGGCGCCAGTGCTTTGATAGCCTACGCCATCCTTAAAAGCGGAAGGCCCCGGTTTCGATTAGGAAACCGGGACCTTCTCAGCTGGCGGTGACGGTGGGATTTGAACCCACGTTGGCTTTTACACCAAACAACATTTCGAGTGTTGCACCTTCGGCCGCTCGGACACGTCACCAACCTCAATAGGGTACCGGAGCGGGGCGCACATCCCCAAAACGGGCGATGATCCCCGGTGGTAGGGCTCTCTGCCACCGCGACCTTTGAGGGCAGCTGGCAGATGTGGCCAACCGTACAGCGGTGCCTGCCAAAATGTCATACCCCCATTGGAGGATGTCCTTATGGGAATCGGCACGCGCACGGCATCGGCCATGGAGGGCATTCGTTCCACCATGGCTGCCCTCGAGGCGCTGTTCCTCGAAGAAGAGGAACTGGAGGCTACGGCCGCAGACGGGGATGCCGACGGATCCGTGGTGGATGTCATGGGGCGGTTGTATCGGCTTCGGTTGGCGCGACTGGAGCTGGAGTCGACGCTGGAAGCCCAGAACGCTGCACTGAAAGCCCGGGACTCGGCCGAGGCCTTCGACCTGCAAGAGGCCATGCTCCCACCGGACGCACGGGTGCGGGAGCGGACCTTCAGTGAAGTCTCCACGGTGGAGGAGATCGCCGGGGTTCTCACCATCTCCTCTGGTGCCGCCGCCGCGTTTTTGGCGCAGTCGCGGCGGGTATGCTCCCTGCCGTCGGTATACGAGTCTTTGTCAGCCGGGGCGTTGTCGTGGCAGCACGCCAGGATCATCGCCGACGAAACCGAGAACCTGGACCATGCCAGCGCTGTGGCGCTGGCGGACCACTTCCTGGACCCGGATGCTCCGAATCCTGCGCGGGGCTGTCGGGCTGGGCAGCTGGTTCCTTCACGGTTGAGGTCGAAGGTGCGGGCCTGGCGGGAGCGGCATCATCCGGAGTCGATCGAAAAACGGCACGCCAAGGGTGTTGCGGACAGGCGGGTCGAATTCACCCCTGACCGGGACGGCATGGCCTGGATCTCGGCCTACCTCCCGGCCGACTCCGCGTTGGCGGCCTGGAACAAAACCACGGCCATCGCCCGCGGCCTCCAAGGCCCCAACGAAACCCGAACCCTTACTCAGATCAAAGCCGACGAGTTCACCCGCCGCCTCCTCAGCACCGGCGTCACCTCCACGGCTGCTGGCCGCACCGCGGGGGCCACCGGGGCGGACGCCACGGTTCAGGACAGCACCGGCGCGGGCGCCTGCCACACCGGTATCCGCGCCCCCGGGCAGGCCTCCCATGACAACCGTGAAGCTGTCCAACAACTCCCGGGGGAGTCCATCGGGCTTGCCACGCTCGATGGGTCCGACGCGCCCGCTGCGGACTTTGACATCCCCGACGCCCCGGCAGCAGATTCCATGGAGGCGAGCAGCGCCGGCGGCCACGGAGATAGCAGCCTTAGCGGACTCACAACCAGCGCGTTTCCCGGCGGCCCGGAGGTCGGGAAGGTTCCAACCCCGCGGGCAGACGTGATCGTCACCGTCCCGTGGTTCGCCCTGTTCGGCCAGACGGACGAACCAGCCATCCTGGACGGCTACGGCCCCATCCCCGCGTCCATGGCACGCAAACTCCTAACAGAAGGCGCCGATTCGTTCACCCGTGTCCTCGTCGATCCACGCGACGGGGCACCCCTCGAGATCGGGCGCGCCAGCTACCGGCTGACCAAGGCCATGCGACAAGCCCTGACCCTGCGGGACGGCAAATGCACTTTTCCCGGCTGCAACAACAACGCGTTGGACAACGAAGCCGACCACCTTCAATCTTGGCAACACGGCGGAACAACCGGCATCAGCAACCTGGCACAACTCTGCCCCAAGCACCACCGCCTTAAGCACAACAGCGGCTGGACGCCAACGAAAGCAACAGAAACCGAACCACCGGGCTGGATTTCACCGACGGCGAGGCACTACCCAGCCGAATTACCAGACTGGGAACCACCACAATGGCCCGCGGGAATCCTGCCGCCTGGAATTTTGACGCCGACGATTCTCCAAGGAAAACAAAGCCTCCTTGAGGACGCCGTTGTCGAGTATCTGTCCGGCTGACAAGGATTCTGGCGTGCCCGCCCCGCCGTACCACCGTGCGCCTGAACCGTCGCACTGCGCCGCCACCCGACGTCGCACATCGCCGCCACCCGGCGTCGGACTTTCCCCGCCCGCGGCTGTACGGCTAGATTCATCAGCAAGATGACTCATGCGCATGATTCCGTCCACGCCACTGCCTACTGGACCACGGCCCGGGAACACGGCGAGCTCCTGCCGGAGGAGCTCCCGGCTCCGGGTCCCGGCGAAGCCCTGGTGTGCGCCCTCTATTCCGGCATCAGCAAAGGCACGGAGATGGTGGTGCACAAGGGCGCTGTCCCGGCAAGGGTGGCCCAGGAAATGCGGGCACCCCACCAGGAGGGGCAGTTCCCGGGGCCCGTGAAGTACGGCTACCTGTCGGTGGGCGTGGTGGAGGAGGGGCCGGAGGAATGGAAGGGCCAGCGGGTCTTCTGCCTGAATCCCCATCAGGACCGTTACGTGGTGCCGGTCTCGGAGCTGACCCGGATCCCGGATGACGTGCCCACCCGGCGCGCAGTCCTCACGGGAACCGTGGAGACTGCCGTCAACGCGCTGTGGGAGGCCGGACCGCGGCTGGGGGACCGGGTGGCGGTGGTCGGCGCAGGGCTGGTTGGCGGCATGGTGGCCACCCTCCTGCGTACCTTCCCGCTGTCCCGCCTCCAGCTGGTGGACCTTGACCCAGGCCGAAAAACCCTGGCGGACGCGCTGGGCGTCGACTTCGTCCACCCGGATGACGCGCTGGCCGACTGCGACATCGTCTTCCACTGTTCCGCCTCACAGGAAGGCCTGGAAAGAAGCCTGCAGCTGGCCGGCGATGAGGGGGACGTCATCGAGATGTCCTGGTACGCCAACCGCGAGGTCACCCTGCCGCTCGGCGAAGACTTCCACGCGAGGCGCCTGTCCATCACGGCCAGCCAGGTGGGCGTCGTGGCCCGCGCCCGGCGCCACCGCCGCACCAACGCGGACCGCCTGGAGCTTGCGGTGTCCCTCCTGAAAGATCCGGTGTTCGATGCGTTCCTCACCGGGTCGTCCCCATTCCAGGAACTGCCCGAGGTGGTGCAGGGCCTCGCCCACGGCACCATCGACGCCCTGTGCCACGTCATCGAGTACCCGCAACACAACGCAGAACCGCAGCAGCCAGCCCCCATCCATCCCACAGACCAGAGGTAATGCATGTTCAGCCTGACCGTCCGCCGCCACTTCATGATCGCCCACAGCCTGCCCCGGGAAGCCTTCGGTCCCGCGCAGGCCCTGCACGGGGCAACCTTCGTCGCGGAGGTTGCCTTCCGCCGTCATTCGTTAAACGATGACGCGATCGTCCTGGACATCGGCGCCGCCGGAACCTTCGTCGAGGAGGTGCTGGCGGGACTGAACTACCGCAACCTCGACGAGCACCCTGACTTCGCGGGCAGGCTCAGCACCACCGAGGCGCTGGCGCAGTACATCGCGCAGGAAGTCGCGGGAAAAATTGAAAACCACGACGACGGCCGGCACCTGCAGGGCATCGACGTCACCTTGCGCGAAAACCCGGACGCCTGGGCCACCTACTCGCTGGACCTGAGCGCCTAGAACCATGCGCCGTATCCGCCTGCTGGTCCCCGGCAACATCCACCACCACTCCGGCGGCAATGCATATAACGCCAAGCTGGTCCGCGGGATGACGGAGCTCGGGGCCGACGTCGAGGTTGTGCCCGTTGAAGGCGCCTGGCCGGAACCCTCAGCCAAAGACCGGCGCCGGTTCGGGGGCATTATCGGCGCCTGGGGTCCGGAGGCGGAGCAGGAGCCTGCCGTGGATATCGTGGACGGGCTCGTCGCCGTCGGCGTCCCGGACGAACTGGAGTATGCAGCCAAGGCCGGGCGGCAAGCCTGGGTCCTGGCCCACATGACAGTCGATGTAACGGCGGATCCTGGCCCGGTGGAACGTGAGGCGCGGGCCATGCGGGCAGCCTCCGGAATCATTTCCACCAGCACCAGCACGGCGGCCATCCTGAGCGAGCGCCACGGACTGGCCGGCATCCGCGTCGCCCTCCCCGGCGTCGATCCCGCACCCGTGGCACCCGGCTCCCGCCCGCCCCGCCTCATTGTCGTGGCGGCCCACCTGCCCAACAAGGACCAGTTGCTGACCGTGGAAGCCCTCGCCCTGATCAAGGATCTTGAGTGGAGCGCGGCCATGGTGGGGTCTGACCAGGCGGACCCGGATTACGCGGCGGAGGTGCGGGCCGCCGTCGCCGCCAGCGGGTTGGACGACCGGCTCAGGATCACTGGCGAGCTCCTGGGCGACGCCCTGGAAGATGCGTGGGACGCCGCGGACCTGAGCTTGCTGGTGTCCCGTGTGGAGGCGTTCGGCATGGTGGTCACCGAGTCACTGGCACGGGGAATCCCGGTGGTGGTGCGGCAGGGGACAGGTGCAGAGGAAGCGCTCGGGCTGGCACGGTTGATAGACGACGACGGCGGCGCCAGGCTTCCCGGCGCGGCCGTGCCGCTTGTGCCGGGGGACCGGGAGAACCCCGCGAGGCTCGCCGGCGTCCTGCGCCACTGGCTGCGGGACCAGGCAACGAGGGACGAATGGCGGGCGGCCGCGCTGGCGGCCCGGGACCGGCTGCCGGGGTGGAACCAGACGGCAAAAATCGTCCTTGAGGCGTTGGAGCCCGGGGAGGCGGCGGGGTAGGACTTCCCGCTACAGACGGCTGCGGTGTCCAGCGAAGAAGTCACGGAGCAGTTCCGCGCATTCGGCTTCCCGCACCCCGGGGTAAACCTCCACCCAGTGGTTGAGCCGGCGCTCGCGCAGGACGTCGAACACCGATCCCGCGGCGCCTGCCTTCTCGTCCCAGGCACCGAAGACAACCCTGGGAATCCGGGCGAGGACGATAGCGCCCGCACACATGGCGCACGGCTCAAGGGTGACCACCAACGTGCAGTCGGACAGCCGCCAGCCGTCGGCCTTCCCGCCGTCGCGCGCGGCAAGCTCGCGCAGCCGCTCCGCTGCCTGGCGGATGGCCACCACCTCGGCGTGCGCCGTGGGGTCCCCAAGCTCCTCCCGCTGGTTGCGTCCGGAACCCAGCACGGCGCCGTCGGGCCCCAGCACCACGGCACCGATTGGCACATCTTCTGTTGCAAGGGCGCGGCGGGCCTCCACAAGGGCAAGACCCATCCACGTGTCGTGTTTTCCAGTGGAGACCATGGCTCAATGATAGTTTCGAAGGATACCCTGAGCCCGTGACGACCAGCGCCGGGAGGCACAATGAGCACCGTCCGTGACCGCGTTGACAAGTGGTTCAAACCCTATGCCGCTCTGTGGCTGACCATGATCATCGGTGGAACCCTGGTGCTCGCCATGGCACTGCTGGGCGCCGAGGTGTATTCGGACGTGGTGGATGAGGAAGGCCTCGCAAGCCTCGACATTCCCGCACTCGAATATTCGCAGTCGCTCCGGAACCCGGAAACGGATGCCGTCGTCACCGCGTTCACCAACATCGGCGGCGGGACCGGGATGCCCATCCTCGCGAGCATCCTCACGGCCTGGCTAACGTTCCTGAGCCGATCCTGGCGGCCCCTGATCCTGGTGGGGGGTGCGGCTGCGGTGTCCACCACGGCTACCACCGTCGGCAAGCGGCTGGTGGGCCGGACCCGTCCGGACCATACGGAGGCCGTGCCACCCTACGAAAGCACGCCGTCTTTCCCCAGCGGCCACACGCTGAACACCACCGTGGTGATCGGCGTGCTGCTGTATATAATCTGCCTGCAGTTCTACAAGCTGTGGGTCCGGATCACGGCCATCACAGCGGGCGTGATCTTCATCATCGCGATGGGGTTGAGCCGGGTGTTCCTGGGGCACCACTGGCTGACTGACGTGATGGCCGGATGGCTGCTGGGCCTCGCCTGGGTGTTGATGGTGATCCTTGCCCACCGGCTGTTCCACCTGATCAGGCGCAGGGAGCACGTGGGCCCGGCACCCGATTTTGAGCATCCAGTGGTGCGGGATGTGGTGGTTGATGCCCTGCATCACGACGGCCCCGGCGGGCACGGGAAGGATAACGCCGGGTGATAGTTTTGACGCATGCGAACTCTCGTTGTGGACCACCCGCTCGTCGCCCATAAGCTCACCGTCCTGAGGGACAAAAACACCCCGTCCCCGGTGTTCCGGCAGTTGACCGAAGAGCTGGTGACCCTCCTCGCCTACGAGGCGACCCGCGAAGTCCGCACCGAACCCGTCACCATCGAAACGCCCGTCAGCAGCACCGTGGGAACCGCATTCACCAAGCCCACCCCGCTGGTGGTACCCATCCTGCGCGCCGGCCTGGGCATGCTCGAGGGCATGACCAAGCTCGTCCCCACCGCAGAAGTGGGATTCCTCGGCATGGCCCGGGATGAAGAAACCCTGGACATCATCACCTACGCCGAGCGGCTTCCCGAAGACCTCACCGACCGCCAGATCTTCGTCCTGGACCCGATGCTCGCCACCGGCGGAACCCTGCGCGAGGCCATCAAGTTCCTGTTCAAGCGCGGCGCCTCGGACGTCACCTGCATCTGCCTGCTGGCCGCACCCGAGGGCCTCGCCAAGCTGGAAGAGGAACTCGCGGACGCCAACGTGACGATTGTCCTGGCATCCATCGACGAGAAGTTGAACGACAAGTCCTACATTGTTCCCGGGCTCGGGGACGCGGGCGACCGCCTGTACGGCATCGCCGGCTGAGGTTCAAGCCTTCCAAGACCATGGGCTCAGCCGTAGCCTGTGCCCATGGACTGGAAACTTGAACTCGTGTTCGTCCCTGTGTCCGATGTGGACCGTGCCAAGGATTTTTACGTCAACAAGGTTGGCTTCAACGCCGATTTCGACCAGCGGCCCACCGACTCCATCCGCTTCGTCCAGCTGACTCCGCCGGGCTCGGCCTGCTCCATCTGCATTGGTGAAGGACTTACGGACGCCCCTCCGGGGACCGGTTCCAACCTCCAGCTGGTGGTCAACGACATCGAAGCCGCGCACCGCCACCTTAAGGAGAACGGCGTGGACGTCAGTGACGTGGACGTGCAGGACTGGGGCCACTTCGTCTACTTCGCCGATCCGGACGGCAACAGATGGGCAGTGCAGTACATCCCGGGGCGCGATTCTTAAGCCCAAAATTCCCCGGCCCTCACGCACGGACAGCGGAAGGGCCGGGGAAATTCAGCAGGGGCTTAGTACCAGTTGTTGGCGTAGTGGAAGTTCAGCGCGCCACAGGGGGACTGGTAGCGCTCCTTGATGTAGTTCAGGCCCCAGTTGATCTGGGTGCGGTAGTTGGTCAGGTAGTCCGCACCGGCGCTCGCCATCTTCTCGGCGGGCAGGGACTGGACGATGCCGTAGGCACCGCTGCTGGGGTTGGTGGCCGTGGTGGTCCAGTCGGATTCCTTGGTCCAGAGCGTCACCAGGCACTGCATCTGGTCCTGGGCCCAGCCGTAGGAACCAAGCTGGCCGGCGGCGTAGGCCTGCGCGCCTGCCGGGTCATTGACCGCGACGACGGGAGCCGGCTCGGGTGCAGGTGCCGGAGCGGGCTCCGGTGCGGGTGCGGGCTCGGGTGCCGGAGCAGGCTCAGCCGCGGGGACGGGCTCCGGCGCGGGTGCGGGGGCAGGCTCGGCGGCCTGGGGAACAACGTTGATTTCGGCGGGGGCGGGAGACTCGGCCGGGTTGGACCGGATCTCGCTCTTTTCGATGCTCATCTGCGCATCGGAGTCCGCCGCCGTGGTGCTTGTGGTGGACGCCGCGGGAATAAAAGCATTCGTCGCCTGGCCAGCGGCGCCGAGGCCTACCAGCAGGGCACCGGACGTTGCGAGGACCGCGGCACGCTTGCCGAGGGTGAACTTCTTGCCTTCATGACGCTGGGAATCGCTGTCGGAACCCTGTTTCGGGCGCGGTTTAGCCGGGAATGTAAACATGATGAATCGCCTCTCACACCTGCGGAGTTAGCTGTCGGGTTCGGATGAGGGCATCCGGCCACACGGAAATATCACGTGCTGGCTTAACCCCAAGGGCAAATCAGTGCCCGGGACGGTGGGTCCCCCGCCTCTGCCTTCGATCAATCGGAATCCGGGAAGTGGCAGAGCTTGGCGTCATCCGGATATACGGCCCGAACGGGACCCGTACCCAATCGACGCTACAGGAGTTCAGCGCTTAAGTCACATTTAGGTAACGGACATCACGATGACGGCGCGTCGACTTGTGCCAATCGGCGCACAAGGGCAGGTCGAGGGCCGTGCGTCTGGCCCGACTGTGATGCGACCGTGACCATCCCTTCGTCGGCCGGGCCTATTCATTTCACTTTGGACAAGCCCATTCCGCTGGTTCCCTCCGAACCGGAGCGGGACGACTTCCGTGCTGAAGGGCTTGGTGACGTAATCCTCGACGTCCGCTGCCTGGCCCACGGCGCGGTCCTAGGCGGCGTCCATTGCGATGAGTAACAGCGCCGGGACCTCCGGTGTGGACGGGCGGACCCTACCCGGCAGTTCGAGCCGTCGAATTTGGGAGCATCGCATCCAGTGGTCACAGTCCAGTCGGCTGGTTGCATGCGGCGCTCGCAGCCGGGACGAATTCGGCCCAGACGCGTAGGCCAGGTGCAGGGAGCGGAGGTGATCCTGGGCCGCTGGGCCGATAAACGCCGGGCTTGCGGGAAAATTTCTTCCCTTGCTCCGCGCGCCGCTGGACACGCGCCCCGGCAGTAGGGGGCGATTTTGGCAATTCGCACTCACTTGAATAAAAAACTCCGCGGTGCTGCCTTTCGCGAAGAATATTCTGCCAACAGCCCTTTTCGTGGGGGCAAATCGGATAACGAATGTTATTCTTTGGCTCCCGCCAGAATCGTGATCTGCGCCACAATAGAGCATTTCGTCTCACAATGCGGACGATTCGGTCCATTGTTACTTGCAAGTTGCCATTGTTACGCTGCACACTTCCAATGTGAACAAGAACTCAACAGCACCTGCAGCCGCAGAATATTGGCCCAGCACATCAGCTGCTGCCGACATGCGCTGTTGTCGAATGCACGCCTGACCTTCTCCACCCCTCGAAGTTCTTAGGCATTCGCCCCCCAGCCCAGCGTCGGGCGCCCCTCCCCAGTTCGCATTGCGGGGAAACCCAGCATTCGAGCCGCGATGGCGGCCATTCACATTGAGGTAAGCAATCCATGTCTGTTGCATCCGGATACGTCCACATCTCTGTCCGTAACGCCGCCAAGGCGGGCCAGCCTTCCGGCCTCCGCCCCGGATTTGGCCCGCGCCCGTCAATTTCGCCGTCTTCCGGAAGCAGCTTTCCCGCCCAGGGCTACGCGCCGCAGGGCTACAACCCCAACTCCTACGGGCAGCTCCGCGCCGTTCCCACGGCCGACTCCGCTCCCGTAACCGCACCCACGCCCGTGGTGGCAGGACCCAACGCCGTGCGCCCGGTTGCCAATGACAATGTTGCCCGCGGGTTCGTCCTGTACATGGGCATCGACGAGGAAACCGCTGCGGCTGCCGGTACCTCAATCGCCAAGCTTGCCCAGGAAATCCGCGCCTACGCCCAGTCCCTGGTAACCGGCGCCGAAAGCTACGCAGCCGTTGCCGTTGCCCCCGCCGGCACCCCAGGTTCCGCGCTCGACGTCGTCCGTTCCACCTTCGGCGACCCCACGGTGAACTCCCGCCAGCGCACCGAGACGCCCCGTCCGCAGCAGCCGCAGGAGCCGCGCCCGTCCGGTGTCCTGATCGATCTTGCCCGCCGCGAAGTCCACCTCGACGGCGAATCGCTCAACCTGACGTTCAAGGAGTTCGAGCTCCTCAACTACCTGGTGGAGAACGGCACCCGCACCGTGGGCCGCGACGAACTGCTCGAAGGCTTGTGGCGGAACGCCGAGGAAGTGCCCAACGAGCGCACCATCGACGTCCACATCCGCCGCCTCCGCTCCAAGCTGGGCCGCCTCGCCAACACGGTACGCACCGTCCGCGGACAGGGCTACCGCTTCTACGAGCACCCGGAAGTAGTGGTCTGGGCCGCTCCTGAATACTCGATCTGACCCAGGTCTTCCAACCAGCACCCGGCCCGTTTGGGGCGGGTGCTTGTTCGTTAAGCTTGGGGCATGAGTGAGCACCATCTTCGCCGCCTTGTGATCATGCGCCATGCCAAGGCGGACTGGCCCGGCGGTGTGCCCGACCACGAGCGGCCGCTGGAGGAGCGCGGCCACCGGGAGGCGCCGCTGGCCGGGCGCTGGCTGCTCAAGCACAACATCGTCCCGGACTTCATCCTCTGTTCCAGCGCCCTGCGCACGCGCCAGACCTGCACCTGGGTGTGCTCGGAGTTGGGGGACAAGGCACCCACGCCGAAGCTGGAGGACGGCCTGTATGCCGCGTCCGCCCTCCGCATGCTCTCCGTCATCAACCACGTGCCGGATACCGTGACAACGCTTATGCTGATTTCCCACCTGCCGGGCGTGCAGGACCTGGCCATGCACCTCGCCTCCCGCGATTCCGACCACGACGCCTATATGGACGCGGCCACCCGTTTCCCCACCAGCGCACTCACCGTACTGGAGACGGAAAAGCCCTGGGCGGAACTGGACGGGCAGGATGCCAGGATCATCAAGTTCAAGGTGCCCCGCGCCCATTAGCCCCGGTTCCGGCGGGTGGTTCTGGCAGAGTAGGGAGCGTGAATCTCCGGGACTCCCTGCTTGCAGTGCTGGTGGCCGTGCTGTGGGGCCTGAACTTCGTGGCAATCGACATCGGCCTGCACCCGGGCGGCGTGGAGGTGCCCCCGCTCTTGTTCGTGGCCATGCGCTTCATTTTGGTGGTCCTGCCGTGGATCTTCTTCATCAGGAAACCGGACGTCAGCTGGATGGCGATCATCGGCGTCGGGGTCTTCATGAGTGCGGGCCAGTTCGGTCTCCTCTACCTGTCCATGGCGCTGGGGATGCCGGCCGGCCTGGCGTCCTTGGTCTTGCAGGCCCAGGTACTGCTGACCGTCCTCCTCGCCGCCGCGTTCCTTGGTGAGCGGCCGAACCGCGGGCAGCTGGCCGGCGTCGTCCTGGGCGTGGTGGGCCTCGCCGTGGTTGCCGCGGGCCTGAGTGCAGTTGCACCCCTGCTGCCGTTCCTGATCGTGCTCGCTGCGGCCCTGTCCTGGGCGGCGGGAAACGTCATCGCCCGGAAAGCGAAGGCAGCCTCGGGGCTGGGCCTGGTGGTCTGGTCCGGCGCCGTGGTCCCGGTACCCCTCACCGCGCTCTCGCTCCTCGTGGACGGCCCGGACGTGGTACTCGCCACGCTCGCCACCCTCCAGGCGCCCACCATCCTCACCGCGCTCTATACCGCCGTTTTTGCCTCACTGGTGGGTTACGGCATCTGGAACCGGCTCCTGGCCAGCCACCCGTCGTCGGCCGTTGTGCCGTTTACGTTGCTGGTCCCCGTGGTGGGGATGACCGCCGCATGGCTTGTGCTGGGGGAGGTGCCAACGCCTACCGAGCTGGCCGGCGGCCTGCTGCTCCTGGGCGGGGTGGCGACGGCGGTGCTGACCCTGGGCGGGTGGC
>NZ_JBNHFD010000042.1:0-29992 GCF_059089865.1 Arthrobacter sp. Y3221157 | reverse complement strand
GCCGACAAGATCCGCGGCGGCAAGGTCCAGGCCATCGGCGCCATCGTGGGCGGGGTCATGAAGGCCACCCGCGGGCAGGCCGACGCCGGACGCGTCCGCGAGCTGATCCTCGAGAAGCTGGGCGTCACCGTCTAGCTGCCGCGCACCCCCCAACCGGGTAGCGCCCCCTGCCGTTGCGGAATCGCAGCGGCCGGGGTCGCTGCCCGGTTTTGCTTAAGTACTCAGGTAGTGGTCGGCGGAAAGTACGCGTTCACACCCGGCGGGGCCGGTCCTACACTGGAGCGCACGGAGGCCGGACCTATGCAGGCCCCGGACAGCGACGCGAAAGGGACCGCGATGCCACTGCAGGACAAGCCAAGGATCCGGAAGGCCTTCATTGCGGGGGCCATTGCCCTTGCCTTGAGCGGTACGGGGGCCGCCATCGCGTGGTCCGCCGACTCGCCGTTCCCGTCGCCGTCGCAGTCCGCGCCCGGGCAAGAGAAAAAGCACGACAAGCCGGGCAAACCGGACAAGTCCGCCAAGCCTGGAAAGCCCGGCAAGCCGGACAAGGCCCAGCGGCTGCAACTCCAGCACAGCGAAAGCGTGGTCAAGAACGCTGACGGCACCTTCCAGACCGTCCTCGAGCAGCGCGGCACGGTTGAGGCTGTTGGCGATAGGTCCATCACCGTCAAAAGCGAGGACGGCTTCAGCCGGACCTACACCGTCAACGCCGAAACGCGCATCACCAAGGCGCCGGGAACGGGCGACGACGGCCAGCGGCTCCGGCCCGGCGACGGAAGCATCGCGGACATCACCACGGGGGAAGTGGTCCGGGTAGCAGGCGCGAAGAACGGGGAACAGGCCACGGCCGAGCGGATTGCCGAAGGCGCCGGGGACGTGCCCGGGCTCGGGCTGGGCAGGGGGAACGGCATGGGCCACGGGCACGCCAAAGAGCAATCGCAGTAGCCAGGACCCGGTTGGCTCAGCCCTGCTCCACCAGCCCCGCCATGATCTCCTGCAGCGCCTCGCACACCATCATCACGGACCGGCGCTTCAGGTTCTCCGGCCGTGCCAGCAGGTCGATCCGCCGCCGGGTGCTGATGCCCTCGAGCGGACGCAGGACGATATCCGGATTCAGGACGGGGCTGGCGGTGTACCGGGGCAGCAGTCCCACCACGCCGCCGGCGGCCACCAGGGCCGCCACCGTGGAGTAGTCATTGATGCGGTGGACGATGTTCAGTTCACGGCTGGACACCGCGGCGACCGCGGACAGCACGTCGGCGGGGGAGTAGCCGGCGTGACTGGTCACCCAGGCCTCCCCGGCGACGTCGTCCGCGGTCATAACCCGCTTCCGTGCCAGCGGGTGTCCGGCCGGAAGCGCGACGTCCAGGGGCTCGTGCGCGAGCGGGATCACGGTAACCCGTTCGTCCGGCCAGCGGGGACTGTGGTCCATCCGGTGTGCCAGCACCAGGTCGTAGCGGGCGGTCAGGGCGGGGAAGTCCTGTTGGGCCACGTCCTCGTCGGACAGTTCCACCCGCGGCCCGCCGGGGGTGTCCAGCATCCTGGCAAGGGGTGCGAAGACCGCCTGGCCGGCGCTGTGGAAGCCGCTCAGGGTCACCCGTCCGGCCGGAGAGCCGTGGTAGCTGCCGATGGCGCTTTTGGCCTCGGCCATCGCGCTGACGACGGCGGCTCCCGCGTCCGCGAGGACCTGGCCCGCCTCGGTGAGCACCAGGTTCCGGCCCTCCTTCCGGGTCAGCGGAACTTCCACCGTGCGCTGGAGCAGGGCCAGTTGCTGGGAGACGGCGGACGGGGTGACCATCAGGGTGTCGGCCACGGCCTTGACGCTGCCCAGGGCGCCGAGCTCGCGGAGGATTTCAAGTTGGTGGATCTCCATGGACCTAGTCTAAGCATTAGCAAATGCTACATCGTCGATTGAGTAAAAGCTGATTGTGCTAAACGGTTTCCGGGGCTGTAATGGGGAGGGCAGCACCTGCCAATGATGTGACAACCAAGAGTGAGGAAGCCGATGAAGGCTCTCTACAAGGCCGGCCCGAAGGCCGGGTTCGAACTGGTGGACCGCCCGGAGCCCACGGTGGGTCCGGACGACGTGAAGATCCGCGTCATGACCACCGGGATCTGTGGCACGGACCTCCACATTCAGTCCTGGGACTCCTGGGCCCAGGGGATCATCGAAGCTCCCCTGATTCCGGGCCACGAATTCTACGGCGAGGTAGTGGAGACCGGCGGGGACGTCCGGGACGTGAAGGTTGGCGACCGGGTATCCGGTGAAGGCCACGTTGTCTGCGGCATCTGCCGGAACTGCCGCGCCGGCCGCCGGCAGATGTGCATCCACACGGTCAGCGTGGGCGTGCAGCGGGACGGGGCCTTCGCCGAGTATGTGGTCATCCCGGAAACCAACGTCTGGGTCCACCATGATCCTTCGGTCACGCCCGAGCTCGGCGCCATTTTCGATCCCTTTGGCAACGCGGTGCACACCGCCTTGAGTTTCCCGCTGGTGGGCGAGGACGTGCTCATCACCGGTGCCGGACCCATCGGGCTGATGGCCATCGCCGTCGCCCGCCATGCCGGTGCCCGAAAGATCGCCATCACGGACGTCTCGCAGCCCCGGCTGGACCTGGCCCGCAGGCTCGGCGCCGACCTTGCCATCGACGTCTCCACCACCCGCGTCCGCGACGCCCAACGTGAACTGGGCATGCGTGAAGGCTTCGACATCGGCATGGAAATGTCCGGCCACCCTACCGCCCTGCCGGAAATGATCGACAACATGAACCACGGGGGCCGGATTGCCATGCTGGGCCTGCCCAGCCAGGACATCACCATCGACTGGGGCAAGGTGGTCACCCACATGCTCACCCTCAAAGGCATCTACGGCCGGGAAATGTACGAAACCTGGTACGCCATGAGCGCCATGCTCTCCTCCAACCCGGTCCTCCACGCGGGGATCTCCGCCGTGGTCACGGACACGCTCCCCGCTGCAGACTGGGAGAAGGGCTTCGACCTTGCCCGCAGCGGCAGCGGCGGCAAAGTTGTCCTCGACTGGACCCGACTCTAAAGGATCACCACCATGTACACCTCCATCAAGGACCAGCTGAGCAGCGAGCTGGAGGACATCCGCACCGCCGGGCTCTACAAGACTGAGCGCAGCATCACCTCGCCCCAGTCCAGCCATATCACAGCTGGCCGAATCGGCTCATCCGGAGCGGACGTCCTGAACTTCTGCGCCAACAACTACCTGGGCCTGGCAGACCACCCGGACATCATCAGCGCCGCCAAGGAGGCGATGGATGAACGCGGCTTCGGCATGGCCAGCGTGCGGTTCATCTGCGGCACCCAGGACCTGCACCTGGAACTCGAAGGCCGCGTCTCCCGCTTCCTTGGTACCGAGGACACCATCCTGTTCTCGAGTTGCTTCGATGCCAACGGCGGGGTGTTTGAATCCCTGTTCGGTCCCGAGGATGCCGTCATTTCCGACGCGCTGAACCACGCCTCCATCATTGACGGCATCCGGCTGTGCAAGGCCCAGCGGTACCGGTACGCGAACCAGGACATGGCGGACCTTGAAGCGAGGCTCGTGGAGGCGAAGGACGCCCGCCGGAAGATCATCGTCACCGACGGCGTGTTCTCCATGGACGGTTACCTCGCCCCGCTGGAGGCCATCTGCGACCTCGCCGAACAGTACGGCGCACTGGTGATGGTGGACGATTCGCACGCCGTCGGCTTCATGGGCTCCACCGGCGCGGGCACGCCGGAACATGCCGGCGTCTCACGCCGGGTGGACATCTACACCGGAACGTTCGGCAAGGCCCTGGGCGGGGCCTCCGGCGGCTACGTTTCCGGGCGCGCCGAGATCGTGGCCATGCTCCGGCAGAAGGCCCGGCCCTACCTCTTTTCCAATTCGCTGGCTCCGTCCATCGTCGCCGCCACCATCAAGGCGCTGGACCTGGTGGAGAACTCTGCCGGCCTGCGGCGGCAGCTCTTCGACAACGCCGCTCTTTTCCGCCGCCGGATGACGGAGGAAGGCTTCGACCTGCTGCCCGGCGAGCACGCCATTGTCCCGGTCATGTTCGGCGACGCCGTCCTTGCCGCCAAGGTGGCTGACCGGATGCTGCAGCACGGTGTCTTCGTCACCGCATTCAGCTTCCCGGTGGTGCCGCGCGGTGCCGCCCGCATCCGGGTGCAGCTTTCGGCCGCGCACTCAGCCGACGACGTCGAAGCGTGCGTTCAGGCCTTCGTCGCCAGCCGCGCGGAAGTGGCTGCCTGACCCTGGCACCGGTCACCGGCAGCCGTTTCTGCAGCAACTCTGCAAGGATGGAACGCATGGCAGCACATTACGATGTCCTGATCGTGGGCGGCGGCATAGCCGGACTGTCCCTGGCGTCTGCGCTGGCGGGGAAATGCAGCGTGGCGCTGGTGGAGGCCGAGCAGGAGCTGGCCTACCACACGTCCTCCCGGTCGGCCCGGCAGCTCATCCCCAGCTATGGCCCGCCCGTGGTCCAGGAGCTCACCGCCAGGACACTCGAGCTGATCGCCGCCCGCGACGCCGAGCTGCCGGAGCCGGTCCTCACGCCGCGGAGCTTCATGCTGATCGGCAGCGAGGCCGGCGTCGCGGCGGAAGCCAGCGGCTCCATGAAGCCCATCACCCATGCGGAAGCGCTGGAGCTCTGTCCGGCGCTGGTTCCGGAGTCGTTTGCCGCTGCAGGCCTGGACACCGGATCGTTCGGTTCCAATGCACCGCTGCTGCTGGAGGACCACCGGCAGCGGGCAGTGGCCGCCGGGGCCGACATCTATACCGGTGCCAGGGTCCATTCCGCGCAGCGGCTCGGGTCCGGCTGGGAAGTGGGGGCCGGCACGGAAGCCTTCCAGGCGGGCGTGCTGGTCAACGCGGCGGGCGCCTGGGCCGACGAGCTGGCCGTCATCAGCGGGGTGGAGAAGCTGGGCCTGCAGCCGTACCGGCGCACCGCGGCGATTGCCGCCGTCGAACGTCCCCTGCCTGAGGGGAGCCCCATGGTGGCAGCCGCGGACAACACGTTCTACTTCCGGCGGGAGGGGAACGACGTCCTGATCTCGCCGTCGGAGGCTGTGCCCAGCGGCCCCGAGGATGCCCGGCCCAGGCCTGGTGACGTCGAACGCCTGGTGGATCTGCTGAACACCGTGACAACCCTCGCTATCACCGGGGTGCGCAGTGCCTGGACCGGGCTCCGCACGGAAGCGGCCGACGGGGTTCCGGTGGCGGGCTTCGACGCCGAGGCGCCGGGCTTTTACTGGCTCGCCGGACAGGGCGGCTACGGGTTCCAAACCTCCTCGGCCATGGCCGAACTGGCGGCGGGGCAGATCCTTGCCGGCCAGGACGGGACCGATGGGACGGTTCCGGTATCCCGGACAGCGCAGGCGCTGGCAGCCACGCGCTGGTCCATCCGGCGCTGAACAATGGTTGCATGAGCACCCTGATCACCAACATTGCCGAACTGATGACCCAGGACCTGGAACACCGGGTCCTGAAAGACGCGGCGGTAGTGATCGAGGGGGAGCGCATCGCCTGGATCGGGGCGGCCGCCGACGCGCCTGCAGCCGACGACGCCGTTGATGCCGGCGGGCGGGCCGTCCTTCCCGGCTGGGTGGATTCGCACACCCACCTGCTGTTTGCCGGTGACCGGACGGCTGAGTTCGAGGCACGCATGGCGGGGGAGCAGTACGCTGCCGGCGGCATCGCCGTCACCATGAACGCCACCCGCGCCACGTCGGACTTCGACCTCACACGCCTGGCAATGGGCAGGGTGGCGGAAGCGGTCTCCCAAGGGACCACCTACCTCGAGACGAAGACGGGCTACGGGCTGGACGTGGAGCATGAGGCCCGCAGCGCACGGATTGCCTCCACGGCTGCGGACCAGGTGACCTACCTCGGCGCCCACCTGGTTCCCGCCGGCCAGGATCCGGAGGCCTACACGGACCTGGTGTGCGGCCCCATGCTGGCTGCCGTCCGCCCTTTTGTACAGTGGGCTGACGTGTTCTGCGAGGAGGGAGCCTTCACGGCGGAACAGTCCCGCAGGGTTCTGCTGGCCTGCCGGGACGCCGGCCTGGGGCTGCGCGTGCACGGGAACCAGCTCGGTGAGGGCCCCGGGGTCCAGCTGGCCGTGGAGCTACGGGCCGCCAGCGTGGACCATGTGAACTACCTTTCCGCCGGGGACGTCGAAGCCCTGGCCGGAACCTGGTCCGGCTGGGACGCAGCCCATGGAACCGGGGAACGGGGCACGGTGGCCACCTGCCTGCCTGCCTGCGACCTTTCCACCCGCCAGCCGCTGGCCCCGGCGCGCGCACTGCTGGATGCAGGCGTCCAGGTGGCGCTCGCCTCCAACTGCAACCCGGGCACGTCCTACACAAGTTCCATGGCGTTCTGCGTTTCCACGGCTGTCCTGCAGATGCACCTCAGCGTGCACGAGGCGGTACGGGCGGCCACCTACGGCGGGGCGCTCGCGTTGCACAAGGATACCGGCCACGATGCCGACGGCGAACGCGCGGTGGGCTCAATCGCCGTCGGCCACCGTGCGGACCTGCACGTGCTCAACGCGCCCTCGGCCACGCATCTCGCCTACCGTCCCGGCATGCCGTTGACGTACGCTGTCTGGCGGGCCGGAGTGCGGGAACGGTAGGCCGCTGAGGGCTTAGTGACGTTAGATGATCATTTCGCGTCTGTTATGATCAGAAAGCGTCATCCGAAGCGGTGGCTGTTGTATTGAGAGGCCTGCATGACCCGCACCGACCGACTGACCGCCATTCTCGACCTGCTGGCCAAGACCGGGCAGGTGGAAGTCGACGAGATCGTCAGCACGCTCGGGGTATCGCCGGCAACGGCACGGCGGGACTTGGACAGCCTGGCCAAGCGCCGGCTCCTCACCCGTACCCGCGGCGGAGCTACCACCGGTGCCCTGGCCTACGACCTTCCCGGCCGCTACAACCGTGACGACCACGCCGAAGCCAAGGAACAGATCGCCCAGGCTGCCTCCGCCCTGATCCGGCCCGGTGCGGTGATTGGGCTCTGCGGCGGCACCACCAGCACAGCCCTCGCCCAGATCCTCGCCACCCGCGAGGACCTGAACGCACCGTCGAACCAGCCCACCCTGACAGTGGTTACCAACGCCATCAACATCGCAGGCCAGCTGGCCGTGCGGCCCAACATCAAGGTGATGGTCACCGGCGGCATCCTCAATCCGCGGTCCTACGAACTGGTGGGGCCGTACACGGACATCATCATGCAGAAAGTTGTGCTGGACATCGCCTTCATCGGCGTCAACGGCATCGATCCGGAAGTGGGTCCCACCAATACCGGTGAGGGCGAGGCCTCGGTCAACGCCCTGCTGGCCAGCAGGGCACGGGTGTCCTACGTCATCGCCGACTCCTCCAAGGTGGGGGTGCGTGCCTTTGCCACCATGGACGGCTACCACTTCACCCGGCTGATTACGGATGCGGGCATCTCCCCGAAGGACAAGGCTGCCTTTGAAGCCAACGGCACGGAAGTCATCGTGGCACCTGCCTAACCGCCCGGCCTGGGCGTACCGGGCAGCGGCACCGGGCAGTGGCGGTCGGGGTTTAGGCAATCAGCCACGATCCAGAAACTGCAGGCAAGATGGGTACATGCTGGTTCCCTCCCGCCGTCGTCTGAAGCTCGAAGTCTGGATTGTCCTGGGCCTATCCCTTGGCCAGTCCGCCGTGTACTCCGTGGTGCAGCTGCTGGACAAGATGACCCGGGCTCCGCTGGCCGAGGGAACTTCGACACTCAACCGCTCCCAGAGCACCCGCGAGTATTTCGACCTGACGTACCAGCTGCTGGACATCATCTTCGCCCTGGTGCCGGTGCTGCTGGTGATCTACTTCCTGACGGACCAGCGGCAGGCGGCCACGGTTGACCGCGGCAATCCTGGCTCTGCGTTCCGGAAGTTGGGCTTCGACTTCGTCCGGCCTGGCAAGGACCTGCTGCAGGGTTTGGGGCTCGCGGCCCTGATAGGGATTCCCTCCCTGGGCCTTTACGCCGCGGGCAGGGCGCTGGGCATCACTACTGCCATCATCCCCAGCGCGCTGGACGCCTACTGGTGGACCGTGCCGGTCCTGATCCTGTCCGCCCTCCGGCACGCGGTGGTGGAGGAGGTCATCGTGGTGGGGTACTTGATGAACCGTTTCGGCAAGTTCGGCTGGAGTATCCCGCTGTCCATCGCGGCGAGTTCGTTCCTCCGCGGCACCTATCACCTGTACCAGGGATTCGGTCCCTTTATTGGCAATGTGGTGATGGGCATCGTCTTTGCCTGGCTGTACACCCGGACTAAACGGGTTATGCCCCTTGTCATTGCCCACGCGCTTCTGGACATCGTGGCATTTGTCGGATTCAGCCTCTTCGGCAGGGCCGTGGGGCTGGGGTAACAGCTACGTTTGGAGCAGGGCCGGGTTGCTCAGTGCCCATAGCTCAGGGCCGGGTCGCTGAGGGCCCAATCGCTCATGGCCGGGTCGCTGACGGACAGGTCCTTTTGTGGGTCGGGTGGCAGGACGACGGGCATGGCGTAGAAGTTGTCCCACACGGGGTCGTAAGGTGCGATGTCGTCAGCGTCGATGAGGTTGTCGTCCACGGGTTCTTCACATGGTAATTCGGCGCAGGCTTGTTCGCTCCAGGGCGGTGCTGATTCCAGCCATTCCGGAGGGAGCCATCCCTCGGCAGTGGAGACAACTTCTCCAGTTTGTCCTTCTGGATGCGGCACGGTATTCAGTTCCTGAACCAGTACGTGGTTTGGCCAGATGGTTGGTTCCCGGTCGGGTTGTTCGGCAAGGTATGTGCGGCCGGTGGGTGAGGTCCAGCCGGGTGGTGTGTTCCGGGTTGCTTCGGTGGGTTCCCAGCCGGTGTTGTGTTTGAGCCGGTGGTGCTTTGGGCAGAGTTGTGCCAGGTTGCTGAGCCCGGTGGTGCCACCGTGCTCCCACGCTTGGAGGTGGTCTGCTTCGTTGTCGAGCGAATGGTTGTTACAGCCGGGGAAGGTGCATTTGCCGTCGCGGAGGCGGAGGGCCTGGCGCATGGCTCTGGTGAGCCGGTAGCTGGTGCGGCCGATTTCCAAGGGTGTTCCGTCGGCGGGGTCGACGAGGACACGGTAGAACGAGTCGGCTCCGTCGGCGACGAGTTTGCGGGCCATCGACGCCGGGATCGGGCCGTACCCGTCCAGGGTGGCTGGTTCATCGGTTAGGCCGGTCAGGGCGAACACGGGGACGGTGACCAGCACGTCGGCCCGGGGTGTCGGGACTTTCCCGACCGCGGGGCTCGTTTCGCCAGCGGTTGTTCCGTCCAGGCGGGCTCCATACTCTCCGATAACGCCGGTAAGCGTCTGATCATCGGCACTCAAGTCCGCAGCCGATTCGTCGGAGCCGACAATTGTGGCGAGCCCGAGGAATGCGTCGGGGATCTGTTCCTCGATGACAGCCTGTTCCTGCGAACCGGTGCCGGGTTGGTTGCTGTTGTCCCTGGCCGTGCTGCCTGCGGAAGGGTCTGTGGTGGGGGCGAGGAGGCGGCGGGCGAACTCGTCAGCCTTGATCTGAGTCAGGGTCCGGGTTTCGTTGGGTCCTTGCAGGCCGCGGGCGGTGGCGGTGTTTTTGTTCCAGATTGCAGTGGCGGAGTCGGCGGGGAGGTAGGCGGAGATCCAGGCCATGCCGTCCCGGTCCCGGTGGAACTCGACCCGCCGGTCGGCCACGGATTTGGCATGGCGTTTTTCGATGGAGTCGGGCTGGTGGCGTTCGCGCCAGGCACGGACCCTGGCCCGGAGCCGGGACGGTACGAGGGCGGTGGCGGGGCAGCCCCGGGCCGGGTTCGGTGCGTCCGGGTCCAGGAAGTGGTCCGCGAGGGCCACGGCGGCGGTATGGTGCAGGGCCTCTGTTTCGTCAGCGATGATCTTGGCGCCCTGCCAGGACAACGCCCCCGAAGACAGATTCCCGTAGACGGAGGGGAGGGAGCAGACCCGCCGGGCCTGGGTGATGAACGCCCCTGCGGCCCCGGAGCTGATGGTCAGGATCCCGGCGATTTCTTCCACCGTCGGGATCTCCTGAAAAGTCCGTTCCTGCACAGTGGCGTCCGGCGGAGTCGTCGCATCCTGAAGCTCGACGGCGATGGCCGCGTCCCGGGCCTTCAACGCAGCGACCTGGGCTTCCAGCCTCGCCACAACACCCAGCCGTTCCAGCCGTAGCTCATATGCGCGCTGCAAGACGTTTGTCTCTTCATCCACGGAATTTCGCAGCTGCGCGTCGTCAAGGAACAAAGCGTCGAGGGCCGCGACAGAGGCATGAATGGCCGCCATCTCCGCTGCCGTCCCCCCGACGTTTCCCACAAGAACATCATCGGTGGGGGCACTGACATTATGCGCGCCTGCTCCCCAAAGACTTGGGCCCGCGGGAAAGACGCCCGCCGGTTAAAGCAACTTCGGCCGCCATCGGGAGGTGACGCCGTTCTCACATCCTGATGGCGGCCGAAGTCGGCTCGGGCCGTAACGCCCGGTCAAAGGAAGGTCAGATGGTGACCGCTCCGTTTTGGGTTTCGAAGGTGACGGAGAGGATGCCGGGCGTACCATGCGGGGCAACCCACTCAACTGCAACATCCTCCAGCGGCTTTTCCACCGGTTCGCCCAGCCATTCGGTGACCCGGGAGGCCGAGCCTGCGATGGTCAGGCAGCTCATCTTGATGTTGCTCTCGTAGGCGTTGGACGGGTGGAGCGACGGATCGCCCTCCCACTTCAGCATGTAGGGCACCTGGGGATCGGCGATGAGGCCCAGGATTCCAATCTGCTTCCACACCAGCTCGCGGCCGTCGGGAAACTTGCGGTTGCCGTTCACGGCAGCCCGTCCCAGGCGTGCCTCGAACGGAGCAAGGTCGTCCACTTCGACGCACCAGCCCATCCAGCCGCCGCCGGCCGCGGAGCGGGCCCGGACGGCCTGTCCGAAGGGAGCCTTGTCCGACGCAGGGTGGTCCAGGACCTCCACGACCTCAAGGTATTTGTGTCCCGCGAGCGGGATGATCATATTCCGGGTACCGAACCGGGGGTGTACCCCGCCTTTCACTGCCTCAACGCCGAGGGCAGAAGAAATACGTTCGGTGGTGGCCGCGAGGCCATCGTGTTCACAGGCGTAAGAGACGTGATCCATGCGCATGCCATCATCTTGGCACTTTGTGATCGGGCTCTCAGCTAAGGATACCCTTACTGGGATTTTCCGATTTCAGCACCCTCGAAACCTGCTCCATGGTAGGAACACGGGACCATGTTCGTCACATTGCTGTTCGCCCGGCCCGCCGCATTCCTACACTGGGCTCAGGTCATGAGTGCCAGCAACAGCCCCGGCTCGCTGGCCGGCAACCCTCCATCCGCGGCGGGGTGCCCCGGGTGAGGACCTGGCCGTCCGGCAAAAAGGCCGGATGGCAAGCGCGGCCCGTGGTGCTTCCAGCATGCCGGGCCCAGTCAAAGGAGCCTTGAATGTCCAACGGATGGTCCTTCGAAACCCGCCAGATCCACGCCGGCCAGGAACCGGATGCTGCCACCGGCGCCCGTGCCCTGCCCATCTACCAGACCACCTCCTTCGTCTTTCCCAGTGCCGATAGCGCTGCCAACCGCTTCGCCCTCGCCGAGCTTGCCCCCATCTACACGCGCATCGGCAACCCCACCCAGGACGCGGTGGAGCAGCGGATCGCGAGCCTTGAGGGAGGCCTGGCCGCGCTCCTCCTCAGCTCGGGGCAGGCGGCAGAGACATTCGCCGTCCTGAACATCGCCGAGGCAGGCGACCACATCGTGGCCAGCCCCAGCCTCTACGGCGGCACCTACAACCTGTTCGCCCACACCCTGAAGAAGTTCGGCATCTCGGTGACCTTCGTGGCGGACCCGGACAACCTGGACCACTGGCGCGAGGCGGTCCAGCCCAACACCAAGCTCTTCTTTGCAGAAGTGGTGTCCAACCCGCGGCAGGACGTGCTGGACATCGAGGGCGTCTCCCGCACCGCCCACGAGGCCGGCGTGCCCCTGATCGTGGACAACACGCTGTCCACGCCATACCTGATCCGGCCGCTGGAATGGGGCGCGGACATCGTGGTCCATTCGGCCACCAAGTACCTGGGCGGCCACGGCGCCGCGATCGCCGGCGTCATCGTCGATTCAGGCAAGTTCGACTTCAGCAAGGACCCCGAACGCTTCCCCGGCTTCAACACCCCGGACCCCACCTACAACGGCCTGGTATACGGCCGCGACCTGGGCGAGGGCGGGGCGCTGGGGGCCAACCTGTCCTACATCCTCAAGGCCCGGGTCCAGCTCCTGCGCGACCTCGGTTCCGCCGTTTCGCCCTTCAACGCCTTCCTGATCTCGCAGGGCCTGGAGACCCTGAGCCTGCGCGTGGAGCGCCATGTGGCCAACGCCGGGGAGGTGGCGCGGTGGCTGGAAGCAAGGGACGACGTTGAATCCGTCGCCTACGCCGGGCTGCCTTCCAGCCCCTGGTACGAGCGCGGCCGCAAGTACGGGCCCAGGGGCACCGGCGCCATTGTCGCCTTCAACCTGGCCGGCGGTGCCGAGGCGGGCAAGCGCTTCGTGGACGCCCTGGAGCTGCACTCGCACGTGGCCAACATCGGGGACGTCCGCTCGCTGGTCATCCACCCGGCGTCGACCACCCACAGCCAGCTGTCACCGGAGCAGCAGGCGGCCGCCGGCGTCGCTCCGGGACTGGTCCGCCTGTCCGTGGGCCTGGAGCACATCGACGACATCCTCGCCGACCTTGAAGCCGGGTTCCGTGCCGCCAAGGAGGCGCAGGGCGCCTGATCGGACGGGCCGGGCAGCAGGGCCCGACGACGGGTGGCCGGCCAGGTGGGCAAAGCCGGGGAAGTCACAACCAGTCACACTCTTGGCCCGGGCCGGGTGGTGTTTCGTACACTCGAACCAGGTCATGAGTGCCAGTGACAGCCCCGGCTTGCTGGCCGGCAACCCTCCTTCCGCGGTGGGGTGCCCCGGGTGAAGACCTGGCCTGCCGGTCATTCCGCCGGTGGGCAAGCGCGTAGAAGAGGTCTTGCCATGACGGTTACCGTCACCCCTACCACCGTTCCCGAGCACGGAATTGTCCGCTACGCCTCCATCGGGGGCCTGGAACTGGAAGCCGGCGGCTACCTGCCGGACGTCACGCTCGCCTACGAAACGTGGGGCACGCTCAACGCGGACGGCAGCAATGCCATCCTCATCGAGCACGCCCTGACCGGCAGCACCCATGTCACCCGCGGCGACAGCGACGAACCCGGCTGGTGGGAACAGCTCGCCGGCCCCGGTGCCCCCGTGGACACGGACCGGTTCTTCGTGGTGTCCATCAACATCGTGGGCGGCTGCTACGGGTCCACCGGGCCGTCGTCGCCCGCCCCGGACGGGACACCCTGGGGTTCCCGCTTCCCCCTGGTGACACTGCGGGACAGCACCGTGGCCGAAGCCCGGCTGGCAGACCAGCTCGGCATCGGCAGCTGGTACGCAGTCCTAGGGGGTTCCCTGGGCGGTGCCCGCGCCTTGGAATGGGCCATTACCTACCCGGAGCGGGTGCAGCGCTGCGCCGTGATTTCCGTGGGCGCCGCCAGCACGGCAGAGCAAATCGCGTTTGCCCAGGCACAGACCCTCGCCATCCGCCAGGACCCCAACTTCAACGGCGGCGACTACTACGGCGGCCCCTTCCCCGAGGAAGGCCTGGCCTTGGCGCGGCGCATCGCGCACATCACCTACCGCTCCGCCGCCGAGCTGGAGGGCAGGTTCGGCCGGGAGCCCCAGGCCCCGGAATCACCGCTGCAGGCTGACTGCCTGTCGGGCCGCGGCCGCTACCAGGTGGAGAGCTACCTGGACCACCAGGGCAACAAGCTGGTCCAGCGCTTCGACGCCAACAGCTACATCGCCATCACCGAGGCGCTGATGAGCCACGACGTCTGCAGGGAACGCGGAACGCTGGCCGAGACGCTGGCCCGTTCCGAAGCCCGGTTCTTCATCGCTGCAGTCGACTCGGACCGGCTCTACTTCCCGTCACAGTCGCGGGAGCTGGCGCGCGCACTGCCCGGGGACGTGGACGTGCATCTGATCCAGGCGCCGATAGGGCACGACGGCTTCCTGACGGAAATCGGGCAGCTCGGGAACCAGCTCCGCGAGCACCTCCTGCCCTGAACCCCTGCCCAGCCCGGGGTTCCCGCCGGGCTGCAGTGCTGGATGTGCATTTTTGCAGACGCTTTCTGCAGTATTCGGCGTTGAGCTCAGGGCGCCACCAGACAATACTCGTGTGAACCTGCAGTTTTGTGGTGCTCACCACAAAACCGCTGTCCGATCCCCATTGTGGTGTCGACGGAGACGCCAAAGGAGTTCACTCATGAGTACGGAACACTCCGCCCCACGGCGGCTCGAGGAAACCGATGTTAAGGCCTCGGGGCTGAAGAAAGTCGTCACGGCCTCGATGGCCGGCACGGTGGTCGAATGGTACGAGTTCTTCCTCTACGCATCTGCCGCCACACTGGTGTTCGGCAAAACGTTCTTCCCCAACTCAGGCACGGAACTGGACGGCATCATCGCCGCGTTCGTCACCTACGCCGTAGGCTTCGTGGCCCGCCCCATCGGCGGCATCGTCTTTGGCCACTTCGGTGACAAGTTCGGCCGCAAGCAGCTCCTGCAGCTGAGCATCATCCTGGTGGGTGTGGCCACCTTCCTCATGGGCTGCCTGCCCACCTTCGCCCAGATCGGCTACTGGGCTCCTGCCCTCCTGGTGTTCCTGCGCTTCGTGCAGGGCTTCGCCGTCGGCGGTGAGTGGGGCGGCGCCGTGCTGCTGGTCGCAGAGCACAGCCCCAACAAGTCCCGCGGGTTCTGGTCCAGCTGGCCGCAGTCTGCTGTTCCAATGGGCAACCTGCTGGCCACGGGCGTACTGTTCACCCTGTCCTCGACCCTGTCCCAGGAAGCCTTCCTCGGCTGGGGCTGGCGCGTGGCATTCTGGCTGTCCGCCGTCATCGTCATCATCGGCTACTACATCCGCACCAAGGTCCAGGACGCTCCGATCTTCATCGAAGCCCGGAAGGAAGTCACCGCGGAAAAGAAGGGCTACGGTGTTGCCGAAGTCTTCCGCCGCTACCCCCGCGGCGTCTTCACCGCCATGGGGCTCCGGTTCGCCGAAAACATCCTCTACTACCTGGTGGTCACGTTCTCCATCACGTACCTGAAGGTGGTTGTCCAGACGGACACTTCACGGATCCTGCTCCTGCTGCTGGTGGCGCACTTCATCCACTTCTGCGCCGTCCCGCTGGTCGGCAAGCTCTCCGACGCCTTCGGGCGGCGTCCCGTCTACATGGTGGGCGCCATCCTCGGCGGAACCTGGGGCTTCTTCGCCTTCCCCATGATGGACACAGCCAATGACATGGTCATCCTGGCCGCCATCACCATCGGGCTGCTCTTCCACGCGTTGATGTACGCGGGCCAGCCGTCCATCATGGCCGAGATGTTCCCCACCCGGATGCGCTACTCCGGCGTGTCCCTGGGCTACCAGGTGACCTCGATCGTTGCCGGCTCGCTGGCGCCGATCATCGCCACCGCCCTGCTGGGCAACTTCAATTCATCCCTTCCGGTGGCGTTCTACCTCCTGGCCGCCTGCATCGTGACGGCGGTGTCCGTGCTCTTCCTCAAGGAGACCAGGGGCATCTCACTGCATGACGTGGACGCCGCGGATGCCAAGGGCACTGCAGACCTCCTGGCCGCCAGCAAGAAGTAGCACGCAGCCAGGCACCACAGGCAAGGCAGCTGCCCGGGCCCGGATTCCGGGTCCGGGCAGCCGCATGACCACCACCCCAACCACACCAAGGAACCCTCATGCGAGCCGCTGTCCTTTACAACACCGTTCCCGCGGGAACCAGCTACTCCGACGCACGCCCCCTGACGGTGGAGGAGCTGGAACGGCCCGAACCACGGGCAGGCGAGCTGGGAATTTCCATCACGTATTCGAGTCTGTGCCACTCCGACCTCTCCGTGGTGGACGGTTCGCGCGTCCGGCCCCTGCCGATGGCGCTGGGGCATGAGGCGGTGGGCAGGGTGGTCTCGGTGGGCAGCGGAGTCACCGGTGTCTTCGAGGGCGACCACGTGGTGCTGGTCTTCGTTCCAAGCTGCGGGGACTGCCGGGCCTGCCGGGCAGGCCGGCCCGCCCTGTGTCATCGTGCCGCCGAAGCCAACGGGTCCGGCGATCTCCTGCACGGTGAGGCCGTGCTGCGGACCCGGTCAGGGGAGCGCATCAACCACCACCTTGGCGTGTCGGCCTTCGCAGACTATGCGGTGGTTGCGCGCGAATCGGTAGTGGTGGTCGACGACGACGTCCCGGACACCGTTGCCGCGATGTTCGGCTGCGCGGTGCTGACGGGCATGGGCGCGGTCTTCAATACCGCAAAGGTCGACGGCGGGGAGTCGGTTGCCGTGTTTGGCCTCGGCGCCGTTGGCCTGTCGGCAGTCATGGCAGCCCGCATCGCCGGTGCGGGCTCGATCGTCGCCATTGATCCGAACAGGGACAAGCACCAGCTGGCCCTGGACTGCGGTGCCAGCGCTGCCGGTACCCCAGAGGACGCTGCAAGGCTGATCGCAGATGCCGCCGGTGACGGCGTGGATGTTGCCGTGGAGGCAGTGGGCTCCGCCCGTGTCATCGCCTCCTGCCTTGAGCTGGTGACCAGGGGCGGCGCCGTGGTTTCGGTGGGCCTGCCGCATCCGTCCGCGGAACTGGCCGTCCCGGCGCTCCAGTTTGCGGGTGCGGGCAAGCGGCTGCTCGGCTCGTACATGGGCGACGCCGTCCCCGGCCGGGACATCCCGCGCTATCTCGGCTACTGGCGGGACGGCCGGCTGCCGGTGGAACTGCTGCATTCGGACACGCGCCCGCTCGCCGAGATCAATGAGGGCCTGGACGCCCTGGCAGCCGGGAAGGTGGTCCGCCGGCTGTTCCGCCCCTGAATGCCCGCCGTCCTCGGCAGGCTCAGGCGGCCAGCAGGTCCTGCCGGGCCGCCACTTCTTCCTTGAGCGCGGCTATGACCGCCTGGACGCGCCCCGACCGCATCGACTCCGGCCGCGCCACGGCCCAGATGGGAAGCTGGCGCTCGAAATCGTGCGGAAGGACGGGGACGAAACCGGGGTCGCGGGCCACCATGAAGTTGGGAAGCAGCCCGATGCCCGCGCCCCTGCGTACAGCCTCCACCTGGGCGAAGATGCTCGTGGCCTGGAAGCTGGATTTCGGCGTGGGCAGCTGCGAGGACCGGTGGCCGAGTTCCGCCACCTGGAGGGCGGATTCGACGTAGGACACGAAGCCGTGCTGCCCCACGCCGTCGGGCGTTTCCGGCAGTCCGCGCTGGGCTGCGTAGGCGGCGCTGGCGTAAAGCCGGAGGTAGTAGTTGGTAAGGAAAATCGTCTGGGCATTGTTGATGTCGGTTCCGCCCACCACCACTTCCAGGTCAACTCCGGACCGGTTGCGGCTGACCTTGCGGGTTGCGCTGAGCATCTCGATATTCAGCAGGGGATGGCGCTGCTGGAGGAGTACCAGCGCCGGAGCCACGAATTCGGCGCCGAAACCGTCCGACGTGCTGATCCGGACCATGCCGGACAGGGCATCGCGTTCCTGGCCGATGGTGCCCGCAAGCGAGCCCAGCGTTTCCTCGATGGCCTCGGCGGCAGCCACTGCGGAGGCGCCAAGCTCGGTCAGTTCCCAGCCGTGCGGGCTGCGTTCCAGCGTCCTGCCGCCCAGCTGCCGGTCCAGTGCCAGGATGCGGCGGGAAATGGTGGTGTGCGTGGTTCCCAGGCTCTCGGCGACGGCGTTGAACCGTCCCAGCCGTGCCACGGTCAGGAGAATCAGCAGGTCGTCTGGGCTGGGAAGCCGGGCCACTGGTGCAACCTTCCGTCAATGTGCATGAGTGCACATGCTGTCTGTGATTTTTCCCCTTGATCGCACTCTAACAGCATGTGACCGTTATCACTGGACGGTCCGGCCGTGGCGGCCGGCCACAGAGCAAAGGAGCCCGGGCGATGGCAGTAATCGGATGGATTGGACTGGGGAACATGGGCGGGTCCATGTCCGTGAACCTGGCCAAGGCCGGACATGAGGTGCGCGCCTTCGACCTCAACCCGGCAGCCCTTGCCGCCGCGGAGGCCGGCGGGGTCAAGCCCGCCGGCAGCATTGCCGAAGCAGTGGAGGGAGCCGACGCCGTCTTCACCATGCTCCCCAAGGGCGAGCATGCCAGGGCCGTGTACCTGGGCCCGGAAGGAGTGCTGGCCTCCGCAGATACCAGCACCCTGCTGGTTGATTCCTCCACCATAGACATCGCCTCCGCTCAGGAACTGCACGACGCCGCTGCTGCCGCCGGCTTCCGCTTCGTTGACGCGCCGGTTTCGGGCGGCATGAGCGGGGCGAAGGCCGGGACGCTGACCTTCATGGTGGGCGGGGAGCCGGGAGCGGTGGCGGACGCCACGGAGTACATCCGTCCGATGGCCGCCAACATCATTCCCACCGGCGGCGCCACCACGGGCCAGGCAGCCAAGATCTGCAACAACCTCATGCTGTTCATCAACCTCGCCTCAACGGCTGAGGGTGCCGTGCTGGCAGACCGGCTTGGCCTCGACAAGCAGGTCTTTTGGGACATCGCCTCGGTCTCGTCGGGTGACAGCTGGGCGCTGCGAACCTGGTACCCGGTCCCGGGCGTGGTGGAGACCGCCGCTTCGAACAACGGATTTGCGCCCACGTTCACTACGGAACTGGCCAACAAGGACATTGGGCTGGCCATCAGTGCTGCCGAGGACACCGGCACCCCGCTGGAGATCGGCAGGCACGTGCAACAGCTGTTCCAGCGCCTGGTCGACGCGGGGGAAGCCGGCAAGGACTGCTCCATGATCATCAAGCTGGTAGACGGCTCGCTCCGCACCGCTGACTAACACCCGCACGCAGACCATTCCGAAAGAGGCATCCATGCAGACCATTCCGAAAGAGGCATCCATGCAGACCATTCCCCACATCATCAATGGACAGCGGGTCACCGAGGCAGAACGCTTTGGCCCCGTCTTCAACCCTGCCACCGGCGAACAGGAAAAACAGGTGGTGCTCGCGTCCGGCACCCGGGTGGAGGAAGCCATTGCGGCAGCAAAGGCGGCACTCCCGGGCTGGCGGGCTACGAGCCTCGCCAGGCGCAGCGGAATCTTCTTCAAAGTCCGCGACATCCTGACCCGGCGCAAGCCGGAGCTGGCGGCAATCCTTACCAGCGAACACGGCAAGGTGCTCTCCGACGCTGAAGGCGAAATCTCCCGCGGCCTGGAGAACATCGAGTTCGCCACCGGGCTGAGCCACATGCTCAAGGGCGAGCACTCCGAGCAGGTCTCGGGCGGCGTGGACGTCCACTCCGTCCGCCAGCCCGTGGGCGTGGTTGCCTGCATCACCCCGTTCAATTTCCCCGCGATGGTTCCACTGTGGATGATCGGCAGTGCACTCGCATGCGGCAACACGGTCCTGCTCAAACCGAGCGAGAAGGACCCCTCATCTGCCGTTTTCATCGCGGAGGTCTTCGCGGAGGCAGGCTTGCCTCCGGGGGTGCTGAACGTGGTCCAGGGCGACAAGGAAGCGGTGGACGTGTTGCTGGAGCACCGGGATGTCAAAGCCGTCAGCTTCGTAGGTTCCACGCCCATTGCCCAGTCCATCTACAAGCGCGCCGCGGATCACGGCAAGCGTGTCCAGGCGCTGGGCGGAGCCAAGAACCACATGGTGGTCCTGCCCGACGCCGACCTGGACATGGCGGCTGATGCTGCGGTGTCCGCCGCCTATGGCTCGGCCGGCGAAAGGTGCATGGCTGTGAGCGTCCTGGTGGCGGTGGGCAACATCGCCGATGACCTCGTGGCAGCCATCAAACGCCGGATGGCGGACCTGAAGATCGGCCCCGGGACGGATCCGTCCTCCCAGATGGGGCCGCTGATCACGGCCGAACACCGCGACCGGGTGGCGTCCTATGTGGCCGGAGCGGAAAGCGAAGGCGCCAGCGTGGTGGTGGACGGGCGGGAGCAGCAATTCGCCTCGGACGGCTTCTTCCTCGGCGTCAGCCTCATAGACCACGTCAAGCCGGGCATGAAGGTCTACGACGACGAGATCTTCGGCCCCGTCCTGTCCGTGGTCCGGGCGGAGAGTTACAGCGACGCCGTGCGGCTGGTCAATGAGAACGAGTTCGGCAACGGTGCCGCCATCTTCACACGCGACGGCGGTGCGGCGCGGCAGTTCGAGTTCGACGTTGAGGCGGGAATGGTAGGCGTCAACGTGCCAATCCCCGTACCCGTGGGCACCTTCTCGTTCGGCGGCTGGAAAAACTCCCTGTTCGGAGACACCCACATGTACGGTCCGGACAGCATCCGCTTCTACACCCGCGGAAAGGTGGTGACCACCAGGTGGCCCGACCCGGCCACCTCGGTGATCGATCTCGGATTCCCGCAGGTGGACTGACCCTAGCCGTTCATGATCTCGCCGCGGCGGGCCATGTACTCCTCCATGGACAGTTCGCCGTTGCTGTACTGCTGGTCCAGTTCCGCCAGCTTGCGGGCCCGGAATCCCTGCGGTGCCGACGGCGGCGGGGGAGTGGCGGGCGCGGAAGGCTGTTCAGGGGCGGGGTGCCCGGCAGGCTGCTGCCCGCCCTGCTGCTGGATGCCCGGCTGCTGGAACGGCGGTTCCTGCGGGGCCCAGTTGCCGTTGCCCATGGGCGGCACCGGCGGCTGGCCGTACTGGTTGGGCAGCGGGTGAGGGTTATCCAGGGGTTGCGGGTTGTCGAGGGGCTGCGGCCGGTCCAACTGGCGGAACCCGCCCGCAAAGTAGTCCTGCTGGGTATAGCCGTCACGGGGCTGCTTGCTCTGCGGACCGGCGGAACCGGGAAACTGTCCTGAACCCGGGAACTGTTCGGGGTAGCGGCCGGGGAAGCTTTGGTCGTAGTTCCGGCGGGCCATCGATTTCCGGTACATCCGTATGGCCACCGGGATCAGGAGTGACAGGATGATGATCCAGAAAAACATGTTGCTCACGGTGCTGCGCCTCTCATGTGTGTCCTTCAAGTTTAGTCCCGGACGGTACCCGGATGGCCGGGAGTCCGATGAAGGCGGCATACCGGTCCACGGCTTCCTGGACTGCGGCGGCCAACGGCGATCCCGGGGTGGCGCTGGCAGGATCATGCAGGCGGATATCCAGTTCGCAGCGGTCCGGAAGCAGCCTGTGCCGCCACGAGCCTGCCAGCCGGCCGTCCAGCAGCACCACGTGGATGGGCTCGCCGGCCAAGGGAAAGGCAGGGGCGCCGCCGCCCATATAGTGCCGGGTGGCGAAGTAGCCCATGATGTATTCGTCGTAGCACTGGACCAGGTCGATCCACGGTGCCGGAGCCGGTGTACCGCCGGCCTGAGTCCCTGGATCCGCACCGGCGGCCGCGAAATAGTGCTCGACGCCGTCAACCACCGTGGCGGCCAGCGCTTCGGGCCGTGCCTCCCTGGCCAACCGCACCCCCATCCGGACGTCCGTCACAGTCAGCCCCGACCACCCGGCGCAGTCCTTGGCCGTGGCAGGGCCGCGGCTGGTGAAATAGCGGCAAACGAGTTCAGCCAGGGCTTCCTCCCGGCCCGGTCCCGGCTGCGGACCGGGCGGAACCCGTTCGCCGAAGAGCGCATAGGTCTGTTTGAGCGCCCCGCCGCGGCTGCGGACAGGCGTGCCGCTGGCCAAAACGCCACTGACCTCGGCGTGCATGATGATGTAGGCAAGCCGCAGCCCATTGGCCTCGAAGCCGGCCGCCTGCAGCTTTCCGGCGAGTTGCTCCCGGGTCAGGTGGTTGCCGCCGGCGACAGCGCCGGCCAGCACCTCACCTGTCCGCCTGGCCGTCGCGGCGTCGATCCCGGTGCGCTGGTACGTCGATGCATTGAGTTGGTGGAGCCGCGGGGCGGAAAGGGCCGAAAGCCAGCGCAGGTCCTCGCGATGGACGAAATGCCAAGTGGGCCGAAGGATGTGGGTACGCAGGACTGTCCCGTCGGCCACGGCCTGCTCAATGTCCGCAGCCGCTACAGGGGAGCGTTCGGTGGAAGCTACACGCTGGGCCAGGCTCCAGCGGGCATAGGGGAACTCCTGTGCTTGCACCGCCAGGAGCCGCCGGAGTGCGGCCTCGGGGGACCCCGCGCGAGGCTCGCGAAGCATCTGGGCCTGCAGCCTCAGCCGCACCACCGCATCAGGTTCCATGCCCACCGCCTGGACTGGCCGCCGTAGGGGTTGATCTGCCGCGGTCAACTACCGCCGGACTGCCCCGGTGTTTCCCAGCGGTCCCTCGCCGGAGCCCAGGGGGACGCCGGGGCCGAAGACAGGGCCCGGCGTCGGACGCTTGGCGGTGATGCCGTCACCGGAGGACTGCTGCCGCAGGCGGCGCAGCACCCAGGGCACGAAGTATTCGCGGGCCCACACCAGGTCGCCGGACCGCGCCTCCCGCCACGACCGGGGCGGAAGCGGCTTGGGCTGGAGCGGTTCCAGGGCGTGCTCCACGTTCAGCGCGTCCAGCACCATCGCCGCGATGGTGTGGTGACCGAGCGGCGAAAAGTGCAGCCGGTCCTGGTCCCACATCTGGGGGTCGCTGAGCTGCCGGAGGGACCACATGTCCGCGATGATGGCGTCGTGCCGGGCCGCGACGGTGCGCAGGTTTTCGTTGTAGATGGCCACCTTGCTCCGGATCCGGCCCAGGACGGAGGAGCCGGTATCGGGGCCGTTAAAGAGGACAACGGTGGCGCCGCCCATGGCCAGGATCTGGACCACGGAATCGAGCTTCTCGGCCAGGGCGTCGGGATCGCCGCCGGGCCTGATCAGATCGTTGCCGCCGGCGGACAGGGTGACGAGGTCCGGCTTCAGCGCCAGGCAGGGGGCCAGTTGCTGATCCACGATCTGCTGCAGCAGCCTGCCGCGGACGGCCAGGTTGGCGTAGGCAAAGTCCGGCTGGCTTCGTCCCAGTTCCTCCGCTACGCGGTCGGCCCAGCCGCGGTAGCCGCCGGGGCTGGAGGGTTCGGGGTCGCCGATGCCCTCGGTAAAGGAATCACCCATGGCCACATAGCGGCTCCAGGGGTGGGATCCGGCGTGTGCGGGCGGCGTCTGGATGGCACTTGCGTCGGTCACGGTCCCTATCCTGCCTTCCGGCTTGCTGGCTACGCGAACGTAGGTTGCTGCGTCCGGGTACCTGTAAGAATGGAAACCATGACTGAAGCCGAAGTATTTCCTGCCCCTGTTGTCCTGTGGTCCCACCCGGAGGACCAGCGTGACGGGAAGCCGCTGCTGGTGCTGCTGCATGGTTACGGCGCCAACGAGCAGGACCTGCTGAGCCTCGCGGACTTGCTGCCGGGGGACTTCGCCGTCGCCTCCGTGCGGGCACCCATCGCCATGGGTCCCGGCTTCACCTGGTTCCCGCTCACCGCGTCCATCGACTACTCCCTGGAGCGGGTCAAGGCGGCCTCGGCCTACGTCCTGGAGTGGATTGACGCCATCCGGGTGGGGCACCCGTCGGTTACCCTTCTTGGCTTCTCGATGGGCATGGCCATGGCCACCACCCTGCTGCGGCAGCGGCCCACGGACTTCGCAGCCGTCGTCGGCCTGTCAGGTTTCGTGGTGGACGCGGACGGCGACCCCACCTTCCGGGACGATGAACTGGACGGCACCATCCCCATGTTCTGGGGCCGCGACCAGCAGGACCCGGTGATCGCCCCGGACAAGATCGACTTCACCATGGCCTGGGTCCGCAAGCACGTCAAGCTCACCAAGGTGCTTTATACCGGGATGTGGCACGGCATCAACCAGCAGGAGATCGGACACGTCGGCGAGTTCCTCACCCACGAGGTCCTGAAGAAGTAAGGAGTACGACGGCGGGCGGCGGCTTGCGGAGGATGCCCCGCCCAGCGCCTGTACAACATGCCGCCGTCCCGGGGCCTCACGCCTCCGGAGCGACGACCCTCACGGTCTGGTTGTTCACCGTGACGGTGTCGCCGTTGCGCAGCTGCCTGCCGCGCCGGTCGTCGATCTCGCCGTTGACTTTGACCAGCCCGTTTTTGATCAGCTCGGTGGCCTCCACGCCGTCCTCCACGAGGTTGGCGAGCTTCAGCAGCTGGCCCAGGCGGATCATGCTGTCGCGGATGGGGACGTCCTCAACGGGGTTGCTCATACAGCAATAATGCCTGACGTAAGGTGGATTCAATGACCTCCACCTCCCGCCTGCCTGTCCTTGCAGGCCTTCCGCTGGCGGTGGGCGCCGGCCTCGCCATCCCGGTCCAGGGCCGGATTAACGGAGCACTCGGAGCCCGCCTCGGTGATGGCATCGCCGCCGCCGTGGTGAGTTTCAGCACAGGCCTGCTTGTCATGATCCTCATCTCATTGCTCCTGCCGCGCGGCCGCGCCGGGCTGGCACGGATCCTTCCCGCCGTCCGGGCCAGGGCGTTTCCCCGCGTCTACGTCCTGGCAGGGGGCATCGGCGCGCTGTTTGTCTTTGCCCAGTCCTTCACGGTGGGCGTCCTGGGCGTCGCACTGTTCACGGTGGCCACCGTCACCGGGCAGACTGTGAGCGGCCTCCTGGTGGACCGGCTGGGCCTCGGCCCGGCCGGAAAGAAGCCGGTCACCGGCATCCGGATCATTGGCTGCGTGTTGACCATCGCCGCCGTCGCCTGGGCTGTGTCGCCGCGCTTCACCGGCACCGGTGCAGCCGGCGACGGCGGCCCTGCCGGTCTGCTCCTTCCCCTCCTGCTTCCCGTCGCGGCAGGGTTCCTGATGAGCTTCCAGCAGGCCATGAACGGGACCGCCACCATGCATTACGGAACACCCATCGCCGCCACGCTGGTCAACTTCGTGGCGGGCAGCCTGGTGCTGTGGGTGGCGCTCGCCGTCAAGCTGCTGGTGGCAGGCCCGGGTAATCCGCTGCCGGGGGAGTGGTGGTACTACCTGGGCGGGCCCATGGGCTGTGTCTTCATCGGGCTGGGCGCGCTCCTGGTCAGGAGCCTGGGGGTTCTGGTGACCGGCCTCGGCATGATCGCCGGCCAGCTGCTCGGTTCCCTGGCCCTGGACGTGGTGCTGCCTGCCGCCGGCACTGTGGTGGCGCCGGCCACCGTCCTGGGCACCGTGCTGACCCTGGGCGCCATCATCCTCGCCACCCTGCCGTGGCCGCGGGGCGCGCTCCGCAGGCGCCGGCCGGTAGGCTAGGACACGCAGCTTTTTCGCACCCCTTCATCCGCCCCGCCCGGCCGCCGGAAGTGCCATACCTCTGGTGCTGCCCGGGGCCTGAATAACGCGGACCGCACCCAGCGGCCCTGTAGAAATTGGAGTTACCCCCATGGCAGCAAAATCCGTTCTCGACCAGGTCATCTCCCTCTCCAAGCGGAGGGGCTTCGTGTTCCAGGCCGGTGAGATCTACGGAGGTTCGCGTTCTGCCTGGGACTACGGGCCCCTCGGCGCCGAGTTGAAGGAAAACATCAAGCGCCAGTGGTGGCAGTCCGTGGTTCGCGGGCGCGAGGACGTGGTGGGCCTGGACTCCTCCGTCATCCTGCCCCGCCAGGTATGGGAAGCGTCCGGCCACGTGGAGGTCTTCTCCGACCCCCTGGTGGAATGCCTGTCCTGCCACAAGCGCTACCGTGCGGACCACCTCGAGGAAGAGTACGAGGAAAAGAAGGGCCGGCCGGCCGAAAACGGCCTCAAGGACATCGCCTGCGCCAACTGCGGCACCCGCGGCGAATGGACCGAACCCCAGGAGTTCTCCGGCCTGCTCAAGACCTTCCTGGGCCCCGTGGCCAGCGAGGAAGGCCTGCACTACCTCCGCCCGGAAACTGCCCAGGGCATCTTCGTGAACTTCAACAACGTGCTCACCACGTCCCGCAAGAAGCCGCCGTTCGGCATCGGCCAGATCGGCAAGTCCTTCCGCAACGAGATCACCCCCGGCAACTTCATCTTCCGCACCCGCGAGTTCGAGCAGATGGAAATGGAATTCTTCGTGGAGCCCGGCACGGACGAGGAATGGCACCAGTACTGGATGAAGGAGCGCATGGCCTGGTATACCGGCCTGGGCATCCGCGAAGAGAACCTCCGCTTCTTTGAGCACCCCCAGGAGAAGCTCAGCCACTACTCCAAGGGCACCACGGACATCGAGTACCGCTTTGGCTTCCAGGGTTCCGAGTGGGGCGAGCTGGAAGGCATTGCCAACCGCACCGATTTCGACCTCTCCACCCACGCCAAGGCCTCCGGCACGGACCTGAGCTACTTCAACCAGGCCACCAACGAGCGGTACACCCCGTACGTGATCGAGCCCGCCGCCGGCCTCACCCGGTCCTTCATGGCCTTCCTGATCGACGCCTACACCGAGGACGAGGCCCCCAACGCCAAGGGCGGGGTGGACGTCCGCACCGTCCTGAAGCTCGACCCGCGCCTGGCTCCGGTCAAGGCCGCCGTGCTGCCGCTGAGCCGTAACGAGGACCTGTCCCCGAAGGCCAAGGACCTCGGTGCCCAGCTGCGCAAGAACTGGAACATCGACTTCGACGACGCCGGCGCCATCGGCCGCCGCTACCGCCGCCAGGACGAGATCGGCACCCCGTTCTGCATCACGGTGGACTTCGACACCCTCGAGGACCAGGCAGTGACCATCCGCGAACGGGACACCATGAGCCAGGAACGCGTCTCCCTGGACAAGGTGGAGGGCTACCTGGCCGCACGCCTGATCGGGGCCTAGCCATGGCCATCGAATACCGCGAATGGCGTGAGGGCGACGACCTGGCGCTCCTGGAGATCTGGGGCGGCCCGGAGACTGCCCAGGCCCGCCAGTTCCGCGGCGCCCTGGCGGTCTCCTCCAACGGGGGCGGCGGCACCCCGTGGCGCCGCTGCATCGTGGCCGAGGACGTTCTGGACGGCGTCGGCATTCCCGTGGCGGCCGGAGTCGTCTACGAAGCCTCGCTGCACCCCGAGCGGCTGTGGACCTACATCGAGGTGGCGCGGGACCACCGGCGCTCCGGTATCGGTGCCAGCCTGCTGGCCATGCTGCGGCGGGAAGCCGAACACGCGCCGTCGGGCGTGACGAAGCTGCGCGCCAAGGTGGAGCCCGGCACCGCCGGCGCCGCCTTCGCGGAGGCCGCCGGGCTGTCGCCCATCCAGCGGTCCCGGCTGGTCATCGTGGAGCCGGGCGCCCTCCGGCTTCCCGTCTTTCCGGAGAAGGACTACGGCGGGCGGCCGGTCAGCGGCGAAAACGCCGGCTCGGACGTGGTGATGGACCTGGCCACCGGATCCGTGGAACTGACGGACGTCGTGGGCAGGTACTACACGTCCATCCACGGCTGGGACTCGCCCGGCGTGCTGTCCGTGGGGCAGGTGCAGAAACTGTTCCTGGACGAGCTCACCGGCGCCCACGGCGCCATCGTGCTGCGGGCACAGCCGGAGTCGGCTTTCGGTGCGGGCGTGGCGCCCGGTAAGAAGGGCCGGATCCGGGCCTTCGCCGTGAGCTATGCGGCGCCCGCCACGCCCGAACCCGGCCAGGAGTCCGAGCCGGCACCAGCCGATGCTCCCACCGACGTATTCGTGGGCCATGAGCCGGCCCTTGATGCCGGTGACGCCGCCGAGGCGGTGCGCGACATCCTTGCGCTGATCGCGTACCAGCACCCGGTCATGCTGGAACTGGACGACTCCATGACGGCCCTGCGGGCCGCCGTCGAACCCCTCCTGGAGAGTGGGAAGGCGCGCCTCGCAGCGGCCGAAACCCTCGTTGTGTCGGACTGACGGCGTGGCACCGGGCGCCCGTCAGGCTGCTGGTTCCGGGACAGGGTTCACAGGGTGACCTGTACCGACGATTCCGGCAGCAGTTGGGTGAAGGCGCGGGACGGCCGGACATCGGCGCCGGTGCCCTCACTGAAGGACTTGATGACGAAACCGGTGGCAAGGGTCTGCCAGAGGCGGACTTTCCGGAGCATGAAATGCCCTGCTCCCTGCAGTGCCACGTACTGCATGCTGGCCGCTTCCGCGGAGGCCCGCCGCGCAAACGCCAGCGATTGGGAAGGACTGGTCCAGCGGTCGTTGGTGCCGTGCACAATCAGGACCTTCCTGCCGGCCACGTTGGACACCGGAGTCTGCGGGGTGAGCCAGGGCGCCAGGGCCACCACGGCCTCCACCTGCGGATGGTCCGCCGCGCATACAGCCGTCAGTCCGCCCATCGAATGGCCCAGAAGGAAGATGGGCACGCCAGGATGCTGCTCCTCGATCTGCCGCAGCGCCCAGCGGGCGTCCTGCAGCGGAGCCATGTCCGGCCCGTTCCAGCCGCGGACGCTGTTCCGCAGCGACCACACGGCCAGGCCGTGTTTCCGTCCCGCCCGGTGCAGGTGCCAGGCGAACGGCACCATCCTCGCCGGACTCAGGTGCCGCGCTTCCACCGGTTCCCGGCTGTGGGATTTTCCGCCGTGCAGCACCAGGGCAACGCCCCGGGTGGGTCCGGATGCTTCCAGGACAGCCAGCACGGCCTGGTGGACGGGCTCGGGAACGCTTCCGGACGTCTGCCCGCTGGTGTCATCGGTGCTTCGGTTGGCCACTCCTGGTACCTCCCACTGATCCATTTATCAACCCTACGGTGCCGGACGTAGAGTTCAACGTATGAGGTTTCACTGCTGATGGGCGCCGGCCACTCCCACGCTTCTCCAGGTCATTCGGAGCCGACGCCGGAGGCGATGGCTGCCCGGCGGAAAGCCAACCGGATCCTGGCGGCGGTGTTGATTCCCATCACCCTGCTGACCCTTGCGGGCATGGCGATGCTCTGGCCGTCGGGAAGCAAGGAAGGCATCTCGCTGGCCAATCCGTACTCGGCAGCGCCCGGCGTGACGTTCGACACCGGCACCATCCAGAGCGTGGTGACGGAGAACTGCATGCAGGGGGCGGCCCAGCAGGGCCAACAACAGCAAGGCCAGGCGCAGCAGAATCCGGGGCAGCAGGGCTCGGACTGCACCTTCGCCTTCACTGAGCCGGACAAGGGCGGAAGTCCGGTCAAGGTGGTCATTAATCCGGATATCGCCAAGTCGCACGGGGTCAAGGCGGGGGACCAGATCCGCTATCTGAATCTGTCCAACGCCCAAGGCGCGGCGTCCTCGCAGGGCGCCCCCGCGTACATTTTCGTGGACTTCGTCCGCACCCTGCCCATTGTCCTGCTGGCCCTGCTGTACTCGGTGGTGGTCATCGCCGTCGCCCGCTGGCGGGGCCTGCGGGCCCTGGTCGGGCTGGTGGGCGCGTACTTCGTGCTGGCCAGCTTCATGCTTCCGGGCCTGGTGGAAGGCAAGCCCCCGCTGTTGCTGGCGCTGGTGGGGTCCACGGTGATCATGATCGGGGTCCTCTACTTCGCCCACGGATTCTCGGCCCGGACGTCCACCGCCTTGCTGGGGACCATCTTCGGGCTGGGCATCACGGCGCTGCTGGCGGCCTGGGCTACGAATGCGGCCAACCTGGCCGGGGTGGGCAACCACGACGCCACCACCCTGGTGAACACGTCGTCCAACATCTCCATCACCGGAGTGATCCTGTGCGGGCTCATCATCTCCGGCCTGGGCGTGCTCAACGACGTGACCATCACCCAGTCATCCGCCGTGTGGGAGCTCTATGAACTGGCGCCCGGCAGCAGCGCACGCAAGCTGTTCACCTCCGCCATGCGGATCGGCCGCGACCACATCGCTTCCACGGTGTACACCATCGCGTTCGCCTACGCGGGGGCGGCGCTGCCCATCCTCATCATCGTGATGCTGTACGACCGGCCGCTGGGGGAGACGCTCACCAGCGCCGAACTTTCCGAGGAAGTGATCCGCACCCTGGTTGGTTCCATCGGCCTTGTCCTGGCCATCCCGGTCACCACGCTGATCGCCGTCCTGGTGGTCAAGGCGACCGGCGTCCGGCCAGCCGCGCCCGCCGTCGGAATAACCGGACCCGCGGTGCCGGGACCGGGGGCAGCCGACGCCGG
>NZ_JBNHFD010000041.1:0-30747 GCF_059089865.1 Arthrobacter sp. Y3221157 | reverse complement strand
GAGCTCTCCGGCGGGCAGGCGCAGCGGGTTGCCGTGGCACGCGCTCTCGCCGCCGAACCCGCCCTCCTCCTGCTGGACGAACCGCTGGCCGCGCTGGACATCCACTCCGCCCCGATGCTGCGCCGCATGCTGAAACGGGTCCTTGCCGGCCGGCAGGCCATCATCGTCACGCACGATGTCCTGGACGCGCTGATGCTCGCGGACCGGGTGGCCATCCTGGAAGGCGGCCGCATCGTGGAGGAAGGCCCCACGCGGCAGGTGCTCGAACGGCCCAGGAGCTCCTTCGCGGCCGGCCTGGCCGGGCTGAACTTCGTGCCGGGCACGCTGACGGGCAATGGGGTCAGGACCAGCCAGGGCCGGGAGGTTTACGGGCACCTGGAGGACGCCGGCCAGGTGCGGGGGACCGGCCGGCCCGGCGTGGCTGTGTTTCCGCCGTCGGCCGTGTCGGTGTTCGTGACCGACGCGCACGGCAGCCCCCGCAACTACTTTGCCGTCGCCATCACTGACCTGGAGCCCCATGGCGACCAGGTCAGGGTCCGGGCCGGTGGAATGGCGGCGGACATCACGCCCGCTGCCTCGGCGGACCTGGGGCTGGTTCCCGGCATGACGGTGCACTTCGTGGTCAAGGCAGCCGAGGTGTCCGTCTACGAGGCCTGAGTATTTGTCCAGATATGGCGACTTCCAAAGGCTGAAAGCAGCCGTATCTGGACAAAAACTCTCTAGAGTGGGGAGCCAGGCCGGGCTACATGCCCGGCAGGTCCAGGGACTCGTACACCTGGATGCTGGCCCCCGGCATCATGAGGTGCGGGTGGCCGTCCAGCAGGGCTTCGGCTCCGGCGAGGTCCTCGGCCTGCAGGATGCCGTAGCCCGCCACCCCGGTGGTGGCTTCAGAGGACCCTGTGGAAGTGATTTCCTTGCCGGTGCCGAGCGGATTGCCCATGTCCACGATGCCGTCGCCCGCGCGCCCGGCCCACTCCATCCAGGCCTTCATGCCTTCCTGTGCAGCTTCGGGCGTGCTCTCGGCCATCTGGGCCTGGGCCGACTGCGGGGCGATATAGAGAACAACAAACTTCTTCATGTCCTGTCCCGTCTCGAGTGCGCCGGCGGAACCGTCCTCCCCGGTCACACGCCCGATCCTAGGGGCACCATGCTTCCCAAGGGAACAGCGGAACCGAATTGCGCTGCGGGAAAACTGATGGCCGCAACAGGAAATAAACTGTCCCAAAGCAAAGTTGAGCGTAGTACACTCAACCTGAAAACTGCCCCTGAAAGGAGCTCTCTTTGGACGTCAAATTCACTACCAAGAGCCAGGAGGCTCTTTCGGCTGCGGCCATGAACGCCTCCACGGCAGGCAACCCGCAGGTGGAGCCCGCGCATCTGCTCAAGGCGCTGATGGACCAGCGCGAAGGTGTTGCCGTTGCGTTGCTGCGCGCCACCGGTGCTGACCCGGACGCGGTCAGCGTCCAGGCCAGTAGCGCCATCAAGGCGCTGCCCGCCACCTCCGGCGGTTCCAGCCAGCAGGCGCAGCTCTCCCGCCCTGCCCTGCAGGCCATCCAGAACGCCAAGGAGGAAGCCGACCGGCTGGGCGACACGTTCGTCTCCACCGAGGTCCTCCTCCTGGGCCTTGCGGGCGGAAACGACGCAGCAGCCCGGGTGCTGCGCGACGCCGGTGCCTCCCGTGAGGCGCTGCTCGCCGCCCTGCCGGGTGTCCGCGGCGACCGCAAGGTGGACAGCCCGGACCCGGAGAACACTTTCCAGGCACTTGAGAAGTACGGCGCGGACCTCACGGCCATGGCCCGTGCCGGCAAGCTGGACCCGGTGATTGGCCGCGACTCCGAAATCCGGCGCGTGGTCCAGGTCCTGAGCCGCCGGACCAAGAACAACCCTGTGCTGATCGGTGAACCCGGGGTGGGCAAGACCGCCGTCGTGGAAGGGCTGGCGCAGCGGATGGTGGCGGGCGACGTCCCGGAAAGCCTGCGCGGCAAGACGCTGATCTCGCTGGACCTTGGCTCCATGGTTGCCGGTGCGAAGTACCGCGGCGAATTCGAAGAGCGGCTGAAGGCGGTCCTCGAGGAGATCAAGGGCTCCGAGGGCCAGATCGTCACCTTCATCGATGAGATCCACACCGTTGTCGGTGCCGGTGCCACCGGTGATTCCTCCATGGACGCGGGCAACATGCTCAAGCCCATGCTGGCCCGCGGTGAGCTGCGGCTGATCGGTGCCACCACCCTGGATGAGTACCGCGAAAACATCGAGAAGGATGCCGCACTCGAGCGCCGGTTCCAGCAGGTCTATGTTGGCGAGCCCAGCGTGGAAGACACCATCGGTATCCTCCGCGGCCTGAAGGAGCGCTACGAGGCGCACCACAAGGTCTCCATCGCGGACTCCGCCCTGGTGGCCGCAGCCACGCTGTCCAACCGCTACATCTCGGGACGCCAACTGCCGGACAAGGCCATTGACCTGGTGGACGAGGCCGCGTCCCGGCTGCGCATGGAAATTGACTCCGCCCCGGAGGAGATCGACCAGCTCCGGCGCCAGGTTGACCGGCTCACCATGGAGGAGCTCGCCCTGGAAGGCGAAACCGATGTTGCCTCCGTAGAACGCCTTGCGGCGCTCCGTGCGGACAAGGCGGACAAGGAAGAGGAGCTCGCCGCCCTGAACGCCCGCTGGGAAGCGGAAAAGGCAGGACTTAACCGGGTGGGTGACCTTAAAGCGAAGCTGGACGAACTCCGCAGTGCGGCTGACAAGGCCTACCGCGAAGGTGACCTGGAGACGACGTCGCGCATTCAGTACGGCGAAATCCCAGCCTTGGAGCGCGAGCTGAACGCCGCCGCGGAAGCCGAAGCTGCCGTCGCGGACAAGTCCGGACAGATGGTGGCCGAGGAAGTGACGGCCGAGGACATCGCCGAGGTGATTTCCGCCTGGACCGGCATCCCGGCGGGCCGCATGCTGCAGGGCGAAAGCCAGAAGCTGCTGCACATGGAGGAGGAGCTGGGCAGGCGGCTGATCGGCCAGGCCAAGGCCGTTGCAGCGGTGTCCGACGCCGTCCGGCGTGCCCGGGCCGGCATCAGCGACCCCAACCGGCCCACCGGCTCGTTCCTCTTCCTCGGTCCCACCGGCGTGGGCAAGACTGAACTGGCCAAGGCCCTGGCTGACTTCCTGTTCGACGACGAACGCGCCATGGTGCGCATCGACATGTCCGAGTACGGCGAGAAGCACTCCGTGGCACGGCTTGTGGGTGCGCCTCCGGGCTACGTGGGCTACGAGGAAGGCGGCCAGCTGACCGAGGCAGTGCGCCGCCGGCCGTACTCGGTGGTGCTGCTGGACGAGGTGGAGAAGGCCCACCCCGAAGTCTTCGACATCCTCCTGCAGGTGCTCGACGACGGCCGGCTCACCGATGGGCAGGGCCGTACCGTGGACTTCCGCAACGTCATTTTGGTGCTGACGTCCAACCTGGGGAGCCAGTTCCTGGTGGACCAGTCCCTGGCTGCCGAAGCCAAGCGGAACGCCGTCATGGCCACGGTCAATGCGTCCTTCAAGCCGGAGTTCCTGAACCGGCTGGATGAGGTGGTGCTGTTCGACGCGCTCAGTGTGGAGGAACTCTCGCGGATCGTGGACCTGCACGTTGCCGAACTGGGGCGCCGCCTGCACGAACGCAGGCTGAGCCTGGACGTCACCGACGCCGCCAAGGAGTGGCTCGCTATTTCCGGTTTCGACCCCGCCTACGGCGCCCGTCCGCTCCGCCGGCTGGTGCAGCGCGAGATCGGCGACCGGCTGGCCAAGGCCATCCTGGCCGGCGACATCAGCGACGGCGACACGGTGCTGGTGGATACCGCGGCCGACGCCGTAGAACCCTCCAGCGATGACGTCGACACGCTGACCGGTGCCCTGACTTCGGGCCTGTCCGTGCGGCGGAAGGGCTAACGGCTCCCACAGGCCCGGCTAAGCCGGGCCTGGCATAGGCAGGCGTGCTGCCGTGGCGGTGTTTCCGCTAGGGCAGCACGCTTGCGTTAATGACGTTGCCGCCGGGAGCGGTCACGTAGCAGTCCACCCTCCGGTCCCCGGAATCCCAGCTGGTGTTGCTCGGGAAGCTGCGCTGGAAGTTGAGCTGGTATTCATTGGCTGCAGGACCCAGCTTCGCTGCCTGGCATGCTTCCAGCGCCTTGGCCTTAAGTGTTTCGGCGCCGGGATAGTCCTCGGAATCCGGGTAGCGGAAGACAGCCACCAGCTGGGCGGAATGGGCGGCATCGCAGGGCACCACCTTGGAAGCCAGGGCTTCGGGGTCGAAGTCGGCAAAGCAATCGCCCAGCGCATACTCGCCGGGCTGGACGCCCTCACGCGGCAGGGGCAGCGGAGTTGCCCGCGGTGTGACGCTTGTCTCGAGGACGCCGGAATTGCCTCCGGCCTCTTCCGGGCCTGCACCGGAGTTCAGCCACATGGCGAGCCATACCAGGCCGCCGACCACCGCCAGGAGCACGACGGCGAACAGCACCTTCCACAGCGTCCGCTGCCTTGCCGGCGACATCTTGGGAGACGGTTGCGGTTCGGGCTCGGGCAGGGGCTGGGACCAAGCGACGGATGCCGGCGGCGGGGCGGACGCCGGGTTGGAGGGGGGTGCAGTGCTCTGGGCGGGAACCTTGGGGAGCCCGGCTGTGGGTGGCGAGGCGGGCTTCGGCGGGACGTCCTGGTTGTTCACGTGGGTGCATCCTCCTGCGGTCTGTCCGGGGTGGGCAGCCGGTCAGCCATCCAGTTTTCGGCAGTTGTTTAAGCGACTCTACCGAAGAAAAAAGCTGGAAACTCGCGGGCCGGGCGGGGGAATGGGAGCGCGGCGCGCGGTAGGGGGCCCTGGCTGGCAAGCAGGGGCCGCCGAAAGCATGTAATCTAGGTGTACGACAAATTGACCAAACATTCCGGGGCCTCACCATCGCCAAAGGTGACCACCTCCGGTCCAAGTACAAAAGGGGGTCACGCCATGGGGCGCGGCCGTCAAAAGGCAAAAGCTACTAAGCAGGCTCGGGATATCAAGTACTACTCCCCGAACACTGACTACTCGGCACTTCAGCGTGAGCTGACGGGCCCAAGCAGTCGTGCCACGAGCCATTACGCGAATGAACCGGTTGAGCCGGACTATTCGGCGTATGTGGATAAGTACGCGGATGATTTGGAAGAAGACGACGACGAGGTAGACACCCGTCGCATCGGCTAGTTGTCGCAAGCTGCCAGGACTTCAAGAGGGCAGCCCTGTGACGCCGCAGCACTAACGGAAACAGCACCTTATCCTGCCGTGCCGACCGGCGAAGCGCTTCTTTTTCGGAACCCGTATCCCGGCGGATACAGGTCCCGACATCACTTCGGAAGCCCGTTGCCTACACTCCTTGAGTGTGGGCAGCGGGCTTTTGCTGGCTCTCTCCGTAACCTTCGGGCTGCTGAATTTGCTATGGAAACGAGCGCCCCGCCCACCTTTCGGTGGCCGGGGCATACTCTGCTACTTCAAATACCAGTGAACAGCTGTGGGGCTAGTTGTCACTGATCGTGACGTCGTTCTTCTGGCCCTTCTGGTCGCAAACCACACGTTCCTGGCCACTTGCATCGACCTGGGTGGCGAGTACCACAACTGGGCCGACCTTTACGCCACAGATCTGGGCCGCGACGTTAGCCGCGACGGCGATGTTGACGTCGTTGAGGATCTCAACGTTTCCCACATTCACATTGACCAAGCCATCCTGGTCGACAATCTGCGGTTGGGCCTGGGCCGGGGCACCTATGGCGCCTACAAGGAAAAGTGATCCTGCTGCTGCTGCTGTGATTTTGCGCATTATGGACATTTTGTTGCTCCCTGATTATGACCGCTCTCCCCAAGTCATTACGATCTGCTGAATCGCGCCCAAGGCGTGTCAACATCGTGCAGAAGACGGTCGCTTTTGTACTTTCTTAGTATTCGCCAGTGGCGATAGGAAGCAGCCGGAAGTTCGGCATGCCGGCGCTTATCCGCCCGATCAAGGGCCAGCCTTGCTGGCCTAGAGAAGAACCCCCATACCGACTCCGGTACTGCAGTTCCATAGCTATCAGCCTAACGCTAAGCATACTTACATTCAAGAGACGGGAGTGGGCTGTCTCACTTTCGGGCCACGGACGCCTGCGCTTGGCACCAAGGGAACCCCGTGTAGCGTTGACGCCATGCCCACAGTTGACCGGTACCAGGACGGCGAACCGTGCTGGGCCGACCTCCAGACACCTGATGTTGCAGCAGCCAAAGATTTCTACAGCCGGGTATTCGGCTGGACGTACAGGGACTTTCCCACCCCGGATGGCCGCAGCTACTCGCGAGCGTTCGTGGGTGCGGACCTCGTCTCCGTCATTGCTCCGCAGAATCCCCGGCAGCAGGCCACCGGCGATCCCGCCCGGTGGAACCTGTACTTCGCAGCCTCGGATGCCGCCTCCCTGTTGCAGAATGCGGTGCACGCCGGCGGGGCGGTGGGGTTCGGACCCGAGGACGTGGGCGATTCCGGCGTCCTCGCCTTCCTGGCGCCGCCGGGCGGTGGAACCATGGGCATCTGGCAGGCCGGGAACCACCGCGGGAGCAGCCTGTCCAACGAGCCCGGTGCCCTGGCCTGGGCTGAACTGTCAACGCCCGAGCCGCAGGCCGCCGTCGGCTTCTTTCAGGAACTTTTCGGGCATGAGGTCACCGAGTACCCGCAGGACGACGGCGCGAGCTACAGCGCCCTGATGGCCGGGGGCAGGGAAGTGGCTGGCGTCCTCCCTGCCGGGCAAGGAGCGGCGGCCGAATGGCACATCTACTTTGCAGTGGCGGACCTTCGGGCGGCCGTCGATGCTGCGCTGGATGCAGGCGGCCAGGTCCTGGTGGAGCCGGCGGATGATCCCGTCGACGGGCCGGCCACCATCCGCGATCCGCAGGGCGGTGTCCTGAGCCTGGTCCAGGTTTCCGGTTAAACAAAGAGGGCTTGCCACCGCAGTGGGAAGCCCTCTCTGGATGTCAGGCGTAGGCGTTGACCAGGCGGACCGCGCCGCCGTCCACGCCCTTGGCGCCCTGGACGTAGTCCGGGCCGGACTTGAGGATGGAGTCCGAATCCTCGGTCACCGTGCCCATGATCCAGGATGGCAGGCCCCGTCCGTTCAGGCGGGCGACGGCGGCGTCCGCTGCCTCCGGCGACACGATGGCAACCATGCCGACGCCTAGGTTGAGCGTGCGCTCCAGGTCTGCCAGCGGGACGTTGCCCAGTTCGGACACCAGCTTGAAGATGGGGGGCAGTTCCCAGGTGGCGCGGTCCACCGTGGCCACCAGGCCCTGCGGCAGGACGCGGGCGAGGTTGGCGGCCAGTCCACCGCCGGTGACGTGGCTGAAGCCGTGCACGGCCTCCGCGCCCGTGACCGGGAAGGCGCGGGTAAGGTCCAGGCAGTCGGCGGCATAGACCCGGGTGGGTTCCAGGAGTTCTTCACCCAGGGTGCGGCCCAGTTCGGAGACCTGGCGGTCCAGCGCCCAGCCGGCGTGGTTGATCACGCGGCGGACCAGGGAGTAGCCGTTCGAGTGCAGGCCGGAGGAGGCCATGCCGATCACAACGTCGCCTGCGCGGACGCGGTCCGGGCCCAGCAGGGCATCGGCTTCCACCACGCCGGTGGCGGCGCCGGCGACGTCGTACTCGTGCTCGCCCAGCAGGCCGGGGTGCTCGGCGGTTTCGCCGCCCACCAGGGCGGTGCCGGCCACGGAGCACGCGGCCGCGATGCCGCGGACGATGCCGGCGATGCGCTCCGGCACCACCTTGCCGCAGGCAATGTAGTCAGTCATGTAAAGCGGCTCGGCGCCCACCACCACGATGTCGTCCACCACCATGCCCACCAGGTCGAAACCGATGGTGTCGTGGATGTCCATGGCCTGGGCGATGGCTACCTTGGTGCCCACGCCGTCGGTGGAGGTTGCCAGCAGCGGCTTTCTGTAGGTCAGCAGCCGGGACACGTCGTAGAGGCCGGCGAAACCGCCCACCCCGCCGATCACCGAGGAGTTGTGGGTCGCCTTGACGGCATCCTTCATGAGTTCGACGGCGAGGTCCCCGGCTTCGACGTCGACGCCAGCGGAGGCGTAGGTGATGCCTGCCTTCTCAGAGGCGGAGCCGGCGGCGGTGTTGGCGGAAGTCATCAGGACTCTTTCTTGTCGGCGCCTGCGGCGGCGTGTACATCTGGCACGAGGTCGGCGTCGGTCAGCAGGTTTTCAAACTCGGAGTCGGGCCCCGGATCGCAGCCGGTGGCACCGGACTTCTCGGCGGGATCTTCCTTGGAGTCCACGGCAAGTGCTGCGCTTTCGCCGGGAAGGGCCGACGGCGACGGCGTCAGGCCGCCAAGGTCCGTGCGCTCGAGCAGGTTCTTGCCGAGCTTGTCCGCGTCCGGAAGCTTGATGGGGTACTGGCCCGTGAAGCACGCTGTGCAGAGGCGCTCCCGGGGTTGGCGGGTGGCGCCGATCATGCCGTCCTCGGAAATGTAGGCCAGCGAGTCGGCTCCGATGGCCTGGGAGATCTCCTCGATGGTGGCGCCGTTGGCGATGAGTTCCGCGCGGGAAGCGAAGTCGATGCCGTAGAAGCAGGGCCACTGGACGGGTGGGGACGAAATCTTGACGTGCACTTCCGCGGCACCGGCTTCCCGGAGCATCCGCACGATGGCCCGCTGGGTGTTGCCGCGGACGATCGAGTCGTCAACCACCACCACGCGCTTGCCGCGGATGACGGATTCGAGGGCGTTGAGCTTGAGCCGGATGCCGAGCTGGCGCAGGGTCTGCGAGGGCTGGATGAAGGTACGGCCCACATAGGAGTTCTTGACGAAGCCATGGGCGAACGGGATGCCTGATTCCTCGGCATAGCCCACGGCCGCGGGGGTGCCGGATTCCGGGACGGGGATGACGATGTCAGCCGCATGCGTGTTTTCGCGGGCCAACTGGCGGCCCATCTCCACCCGGGACTCGTACACGGACCGGCCGGCAATGGCGGCGTCCGGACGCGCAAGGTAGACGTACTCGAAAACGCAGCCGGCCGGCGTCGGCTCGGCAAATCGCTTGGAGCGCACGCCCTGTTCGTCGATGGCGATGAATTCGCCGGGCTCGATCTCGCGGATGTAGCTGGCGCCCACGGTGGCGAGGGCGGACTGCTCGGAAGCCACAACCCAGCCGCGCTCCAGCCGGCCAAGGACCAGGGGGCGGATGCCGAAGGTGTCCCGCGCGGCATAGAGCGTGCCTTCATCCATGAAGACGAAGCAGAAGCCGCCCTTGATCTTGGGGAGGAGGTCCGTGGCGGTTTCCTCCAACGTCCTGCCGGGCTCGCCCTCCAGCAGGGCGGTCACCAGGGCGGTATCCGAAGTGTTGCCCTGCTTCATCTCGCCGGTGAGCTGGCCGCCGTTGCGCTCCTGGATCATGGCGTTCAGCTCGGCGGTGTTGGTCAGGTTGCCGTTGTGCGCCAACGCCACAGTGCCGGTGCTGGTGGCGCCCAGGGTGGGCTGGGCGTTGGCCCAGTGGCTTGCGCCAGTGGTGGAGTAGCGGCAGTGCCCCACCGCAAGGTGGCCGGTCAGGGTGTTCAGCGTGGTCTCGTCAAAGACCTGGGAGACGAGGCCCATGTCCTTGTAGACGTTGATCCGCTTGCCGTCGCTGGTTGCAATGCCAGCCGACTCCTGGCCACGGTGCTGCAGTGCGTACAGTCCGTAATAGGTAAGTTTTGCTACTTCTTCACCTGGTGCCCAGACCCCGAAGACGCCACAAGCGTCCTGCGGGCCTTTTTCGCCAGGGAGAAGATCATGGGAAAGTTTTCCATCGCCGCGTGCCACTGGTCGATTATCTCACGATATGAGGTATGACTTTTCCGGCGCTCCCTTTATGACTGGGGATCGGTGTCCGGCTCGGAGTCGGGGACCGATTCCACCACAGCCCGCTGCTGGCGCTTGACGCTCCGGCGGTCAAGGACCAGAGCCACCACCGCGCCCAGGATGGCTCCGCCCCCTGCGAACATCACCATGAAGAATCCGAAGACCGCGCCGGAATCGAAGCTTGCGCTGCCCGGGAGCCCGTAGGCCACCACTGCCGCGGCCGCAATGCCCACCAGTGCGCCCAGGATGAGGAAGGGCACATATTTGGGCGCCCTCCGCACTGTAACCTGGCGCCGTTCCGCGGGGGGTTCTTTCGAAGACATGCCATCCAGCCTACTGCGGCGCCGCCTGACGCGCCCAGCACTGATATATCTATTGACAGCGGCTGTGGCCACTGTCATATTTTCCTGTAGCGCTATGTGCGATTAGTTGCGTAATGCGCAATTGACCGTGCGGCTGGCGAACCGGGAGGACGGCTTCTGCGGGCACATTTGCGTCAGCTAGATTGGCACATGGTGCCGACTCACCGGATCCGGCCGGATCCAGGAAAGGAACACGAGAACAATGGTCCATAAAGTTCAAGCTGTCATTGCCCGGGAGAAGGACGCGCCGGTAACGCTGGAGACCATCTTGGTGCCGGATCCGGGGCAGGGGGAGGCGCTGGTGGACATCCTGACTTGCGGTGTCTGCCACACGGACCTGCATTACAAGCAGGGCGGCATCGGCGATGAGTTCCCGTACCTGCTGGGCCATGAGGCCACGGGTGTGGTCAGCGCGGTGGGCCCCGATGTGACTTCTGTGGCCCCGGGTGACCGGGTGATCCTGAACTGGCGCGCGGTCTGCGGCCAGTGCCGGGCGTGTGCCAAGGGCCAGCCGCAGTACTGTTTCAACACGCACAACGCCACCCAGAAGATGACGCTGGAGGACGGCACCGAACTTTCCCCCGCGCTGGGCATCGGTGCGTTCGCGGAGAAGACCCTGGTGGCTGCCGGGCAGTGCACCAAGGTGGACCCGGAAGCCGACGCCGCGGCGGTGGGCCTGCTGGGCTGCGGTGTGATGGCCGGCATTGGTGCCGCCATCAACACCGGTGAGGTCAAGCGCGGCGAGTCCGTGGCCGTGATTGGCTGCGGCGGGGTGGGTATCGCCGCGATCGCCGGCGCCAGGCTCGCTGGCGCGACGACGATCATCGCCGTGGACATCGACGACAACAAGATCGAAATGGCCAAGTCCCTGGGCGCGACGCATGGCGTGAACTCCAAGCAGGAGGATGCGGTGGAGGCTATCCGTGCCCTGACGGGTGGTAACGGGGCGGACGTGGTGATTGACGCCGTCGGCCGTCCGGAAACCTACAGGCAGGCGTTCTATGCCCGCGATCTTGCCGGCCGTGTGGTGTTGGTGGGTGTCCCGACGCCGGAGATGACGCTGGAGCTGCCGCTGCTGGACGTGTTCGGCCGGGGCGGTTCGCTGAAGTCCTCCTGGTACGGGGACTGCCTGCCCTCCCGGGACTTCCCGATGCTCGTCTCGCATTACAAGCAGGGCAACCTGGACCTGGACGCCTTCGTGACCGAACGCATCACGATCGACCAGGTGGAGGAAGCCTTCCAGAAGATGCACGAAGGCAAGGTCCTGCGTTCGGTGGTGGAGCTGTAATGGCGGTCCGGATCGAGAACCTGGTCACCTCGGGCACGTTTTCGCTCGACGGCGGCACCTGGGACGTGGACAACAACGTCTGGATCGTGGGCAACGACGAGGAGTGCGTGATCATTGACTCCCCGCACGACGCCGCGGCGATCATCAACCAGGTCAAGGGCCGCAAGGTCCTGGCCATCCTGCAGACCCATGCGCACAACGACCACATCGGCGCCGCCCGGGACGTGGCCGAGGCCGTGGGCGCACCGATCTACCTGAACCCCGAGGACCTGGTGCTCTGGGAGCAGGTCTACCCGGACTCCAAGCCGGACCGGGAACTGGCGGACGGTGACGTGTTCGAAGTCGGCGGGGCCAGCCTGCGCGCGATCCACACGCCGGGCCACTCGCCGGGGTCCACCTGCTTCTACCTGGAAAGCGAAGGAACGGTCTTCACCGGGGACACGCTCTTCAACGGCGGCCCCGGCGCCACCGGCCGGTCCTACAGCGACTACCCCACCATCCTCACCTCGATCCGCGAGAAGCTGCTGACGCTGCCGGCCGAAACCGTGGTCCGCACCGGCCACGGCGACAACACCACCATCGCGGCGGAACGGGAAAACCTGGCCAAGGTGGCCCAGTAGCCAGCACAGCAAGCAGTGCCAGCAAAGGCGCGCCCGGGACCGTGGCGCGCCTTTGCTGGCGTTCGGATTAAAAAGCACGGTGCACTTTGCCGGTAAGGAAGTTGGAACAATGAAGTTCGGTAAGCAGCCCGCTCCTGTCGCGGACATCAATGAGGACGATCTTGTTGTCGGTAAGCCCAAGACGGAGGCGGCCGGGGTCAAGGCCGTGATGGTGGCCCTGGAGCGTGCGGTGGCGCAGGCTGGTGTGGCCAGGACGGCGCAGTCGCTTTTGCGGTTGAACCAGCGCGGCGGGTTCGACTGCCCGGGCTGTGCGTGGCCGGAGTCGGACAAGAAGCGCAAGGCTGCCGAGTTCTGCGAAAACGGGGCCAAGGCGGTGGCGGAGGAGAACACCCTGCGGACCGTGGGGGCCCAGTTCTGGGCCAGGCACTCCATCGCCGAGCTGTCCACCAAGACGGAGTACTGGCTGGGGAACCAGGGCCGGCTGAGTGAGCCGGTGGTGATCCGCGAAGGCGAGACGCATTACTCGCCGATTTCCTGGGCTGACGCGTTCGAGCTGATCGGTGAGCATATCCGGGCGTCCACGCCGGACCGGTGCGTGTTCTACACCTCCGGGCGCACGGCGAACGAGACCGCGTTCATGTACCAGCTCTTCGCCCGGGCACTGGGCACGAACAACCTGCCGGACTGTTCGAACATGTGCCACGAGTCCTCCGGTTCGGCGCTGAACCCGACCATCGGCATCGGCAAGGGCACCGTGTCCCTGGATGACATCCACGATTCCGAGCTGATCTTCGTGGTGGGCCAGAACCCGGGCACCAACCACCCCCGCATGCTCTCGGCGTTGAAGGAATGCAAGGACAAGGGCGGCAAGGTGGTGGCCGTGAACCCGCTGCCCGAGGCCGGCCTGTTCAACTTCAAGGACCCGCAGACCGTCTCCGGTGTGGTGGGCGGCGGCACGCCGCTGGCCGATGAGTACCTGCAGATCAAGGTGGGCGGGGACCTGGCCCTGTTCCAGGCGCTCGGCCACCTGCTCCTGGAAGCCGAAGAAGCCAACCCGGGTTCTGTCGTCGACCATTCCTTCATCGCCGCGCAGACGGACGGGTTTGACGCCTACCGTGAGGCGCGCGCCACCCTGGACTGGGAGGAGACCGAGCACGCCACCGGCCTGGCCCGGGAACAGATCGAGACCGTGGCCGGGATGCTCATCCAGTCCAAGGCGTCCATTTTCTGCTGGGCGCTGGGCGTGACGCAGCAGCCGCACTCGGTGGACACGATCAAGGAAATGGTCAACGTCCTGCTGCTGCAGGGCAACTTCGGCAAGCCCGGCGCCGGGGCCTGCCCCGTCCGCGGGCACTCCAATGTCCAAGGCGACCGGACCATGGGCATCTGGGAAAAACCCAAGGAATGGCTCCTCACCGCCCTGGACACCGAGTTCGGCATCACCTCCCCGCGGCACCACGGCTACGACGCCGTGGAATCCATGGAAGCCTTCGAACGCGACGAGGTGGACGTGTTCGTGTCCATGGGCGGAAACTTCTCCCTGGCCTGCTCGGACACCGAGGCCCTCGAAGCCGGGATGCAGCGGATCGGGCTGACCGTGCACATCTCCACCAAACCCAACCGGTCCCACATCGTCCACGGCCGCACCTCGCTGATCCTGCCCACCCTGGGCCGCACGGACAAGGACGACAAGCACCCCAAGGGCGCCCAGTTCCTGTCCGTTGAGGACTCCATGTCCGTGGTCCACTCCACCCAGGGCCGCCTGACCCCGGTCTCCGAGCACCTGCTCGCCGAGCCCGTGATCGTGGCCCGGATGGCCGAAGCCACGTTCGGCCCGGACCACCCCGTGAACTGGAAAGCGATGGCCGAGGACTACGACGTCATCCGCGACCACATCGCCCGCGTCCTGCCCGGGTTTGAGGACTTCAACACCCGGGTCCGGACCAAGAACGGGTTCGTGCTGCCCAACCCGCCCCGGGACACCCGGTCCTTCGCCACCGACATCGGCCGCGGCCGCTTCACCGTCAGCCCGCTGGAATACCTCACCCCGCCCAAGGGCCACCTGGTCCTGCAAACCATCCGCAGCCACGACCAGTACAACACCACCTACTACGGCCTGGACGACCGCTACCGCGGCATCTCCGACGGCCGCCGGGTCATCCTGATCCACCCCGAAGACCTCACCGAACTCGGCTTCAACGACCGCGACCTCGTGGACGTCATCAGCACCTTCGGCGGCGTCGACCGCCGCGCCGACAAATTCCGGCTCGTGGCCTACCCCACCGCCAAGGGCTGCGCCGCCGCATACTTCCCCGAAGCCAACGCCCTGGTCCACAAGGAAAACGTCGCCCGCGAATCCAACACCCCCGGCTTCAAAGCCATGTTCGTCCGCTTCCAACCCCACACCGGCGACGCCGCAGCTGCCGAAGAACCGGCCTTCCAGACCGCCGGCGCCTAGCAGGAACAGCAAAAAGTGCCCCGCCTCCGGAAGGAGGCGGGGCACTTTTCAGTTGGGCTTGTCAGCCGCGGAGGCGCCCCATGCCGGGGTCGAACAGCGGCTCGGCTGTCACGGTGGCAGCCACGCGCCGGCCGAAGTATTCGATCTCGACGGCGTCCCCCACCCCGACGGCGGTCGGCAGCCAGGCGTAGGCGAGCGGCTTGCCGATGGAGAAGCCGTAGGCGGCGCTGGTGACGTAGCCGGAGGCTTCGCCGTTCACGTAGACGGGTTCCTTGCCCAGCACGACTGACGTGCCGTCGTCGACCGTGAGGCAGCGCAGGGTCTTGGCGGCGGGCTGCTCCTTGCGGGCGGCCAGGGCCTCAGCACCCACAAAGCCGGTCTTGTCCTTGGCCACGGAGAAGCCGAGGCCGGACTGGTAGGGGTGGTGCTCGGAGGTCATGTCCGTGCCCCAGAGCCGGTAGCCCTTCTCCAGCCGCAGGCTGTTGAAGGCACCGCGGCCGGCAGCGATGATGCCGTGCTCCCGGCCCGCTTCGAAGAGCAGGTCCCAGAGCTTCAGGCCGTACTCGGCGGTGGTGTACAGCTCCCAGCCGAGTTCGCCCACATAGGACAGGCGCATGGCCGTGACCGGGATGCCGCCCACGGAGATTTCCTTGGTGCGGAAGTACTTGAGGCCGTCGTTGGTGAGGTCGTCGGCGCTGACCTTGCCGATCACCTCGCGCGCCAGCGGGCCCCACAGGCCGATGCAGCAGGTGCTGCCGGTGATGTCGGAGACATGCACCCACTGGGCGGGATCGGCCGCCGACTGCTTCCGTGCCTCCACCCGCAGGTAGTCGAAGTCCACGTTGCTGTTCACGCCCAGCTGGAAGTCTTCCTCCGCCAGCCGTGCGACCGTCACGTCACTGCGGATGCCGCCGTCGTGCTCCAGCAGCAGGCAGTACGTCACGGCACCCGGCTTCTTCGCGATGTTTCCCGTGCTGAGCCGGTGCAGCAGCGCCTGAGCGCCGGGACCCACCACGGAGAGCCGCTTCAGGGGCGTCATGTCGTAAAGCGCGACGGCGGTCCGCGTCTTCCACGCCTCGGCGGCGGAAATGGGGGAGTAGAACATGCCGGCCCATTCATCGCGCTCCGGGACCTGCCACTCGGCGGGCAGGTGCTCCAGGAGTCCGCGGTTGGCCTCGAACCAGTGCGGACGTTCCCAGGCTGCCGACTCGAGGAAGAACGCGCCAAGTTCCTTCTGCCGCACGTTGAAGGGGCTCACCCGGACATCCCGCGGCGATTCCCGCGGCTGGAGCGGGTGCAGGACGTCGTAGATCTCCACGAAGTTCTGCTGGGAGGTTTCGCTGACGTACGCGTCGGAGGTCTGCACCTTCTCAAAGCGGGTCAGTTCGCAGCCGTGCAGGTCGGTGCGGGACTGTCCCTCCACCAGCATCTCCGCCATGGCCTTTGCTACGCCGGCGGAATGGGTGACCCACACGGCCTCGGCCACGAAGAACCCGTCCAGGTCCGGGGCCTCGCCCATCAGCGGGCCGCCGTCCGGGGTGAAGGAGAAGATGCCGTTGAACCCGTCGTGGATCTGGGCGGTGTGCAGGGCTGGCAGCAGGTCCTGGCAGTCCTCCCAGGCCGGGGCAAAGTCTTCCAGGGTGAAGTCCAGGCGGGAGGGCATGTTATGGTCCGACATCTGGTCCGCGCTGACGCGCGGGAGGCGGGCCATGCTCACCGGCATGGGCTTGTGGGCGTAGCTGCCGACGCCGATCCGGTCGCCGTGCTCGCGGAAGTACAGGTCGCGGTCCTGGTAGCGCAGGATGGGCTTGCTTGCCCCGTTGGGCAGTTCATTGGCGCCGCGCAGCGCCTCCACCGCAGTGGTTTTGACGTATTGGTGGGCCAGTGGCAGCAGCGGGACCTGAAGGCCCACCATTTTGCCGAGCTCGCGGCCCCAGAAGCCGGCGCAGGACACCACGATGTCTGCCGGGATCACGCCGTCGGGCGTCTGGACGCCGGTTACCTTGCCGCCCGCCTGCTCTATGCCGGTCACGGGCGTGGAGCCAAGGAAGGTGACGCCTGCCTCGCGGGCTTTGCCGATCAGGAGCTGGACGGCGCGGGCCGCGGAGGCGAGGCCGTCCGAGGGGACGAACAGGCCGCCCAGGATGCCGCGGCCGTCGGCGAGCCGTCCCTTGTTCAGCAGCGGCCAGAGCTTCTCGCACTCGTCCGCGTCGATCAGCCTGCCGTCCACGCCCCAGGAGGTGGCGTAGCCGAGCTTGCGCTTGAGGTCCTCCAACCGGGCCTCGGTGGTGGCCAGCTCCAGCCCGCCCACCTGGTTGAAGCAGGAGACGCCGTCCGCGGTCAGGGAGAGCAGCTTGTCCACGGTGTAGGTTGCGAACTCCGTCATGGTCTTGGACGGATTGGTCTGGAAGACCAGGCCGGGCGCATGCGACGTGGACCCGCCGGCCAGTTCCAGCGGCCCCTGTTCGACGACGGTGATGTTGGTCCAGCCGCGGCTGGCGAGTTCGTCGGCAAGGTTGGTGCCGACGATGCCGGCTCCGATGATGACGACGCGCGGTGATGCGCTCATGGTGTGTGGTTCTCCTGGTCGGCGGCTGGCAGGGCGGATAAGCGATGCGAGGCCGTTCAGCTTCTTCGCGATGAGCAACACGGATCGCTATATGCAACAAGAGTGATGCAGCACACACTCGATGTCAAGCAGGCGTTGAGCAGGCACCAAGCCCAGGCCTCCGGACTGCAACAGCCGGACACATGGAAATGCCCCCGGACTCAGGTCCAGGGGCATTGGCGTTCAGCGCCGGGTGTATCCCATGTTGGTGCTGACCTTCAGGCCGGCCTCCTTGAGGGCCTCCAGCAGGCCGGGCGCCTTCTCGGGATCGAACCGGAAGGCCGGCCCGGAGATGCTGATGGCCCCCGCCACGACGCCCTGGTGGTTGTAGACGGGAACGGCCACAGCATTCAGGCCGATCTCAAATTCCTCCCGCACCACTGCATATCCCTGGGCGGCGGCCTGGTGGAGCTGTTTGTCCAGTTCCCTCCGGCTGGTGACGGTGCGGGAAGTGCGGGCGGGCAGGCCCGTTTCCTTCAGGATCCGGTCCCGCTCGTCCGCGCTCAGCGCGGCCAAAAGGATCTTTCCGCTGGACGTCGCGTGCAGGGGCGTCAGGCTGCCCACCCAGTCGTAGGTGGCCAGCGTGGAGGGACCCATCGCCTGGTCCACGTTCACTGCATAGTTGGAGCGCAGCACGGCCAGGTTAACTGTTTCCTTGTATTCCAGGGCCAGGCTTTCCAGGACCGGCCTCGCCTCGCGGACCAGGCTCAGCCGGCTGGGGATGGAGCTGGCCAGCCGCAGGATGCCGAAGCCCAGCTGGTACTTGCCACGGTCGCTGTTCTGGTGCACCATTTCACGGCTCACCAGTGAGCCCATCAGCCGGGAGACCGTGGACTTGTGGATTCCCATTTCCTCGGCAATCTCGCTCACTCCGGCATGGCCCTCGCGGGCGAGGATCTCCAGGACGGTCAGCGCGCGTTCCACCGACTGGACCCCGCCGTGCTGGCCGCCCTCGGCCTCGGCGTCGGATTCAAGGTCCCTGTTTGAAGCCATGATCCACTCCCACGTAGTTTCTGCGGCCCACTGCCCGCCGCAAGGTTGCACGGAAAGCCGGCAGCCCCTTCATTAGTCACCGTTCCGATCCTATGCCGGGTTGTGTGACTGGGCTGACATTCCATGAACCGGGCTGAACGCCGCGGGTGCTGCGGAGCCTAGCTGCCGCGGTAGGTGGAGTATGCGAACGGGCTTAGCAGCAGCGGCACGTGGTAGTGCTCTGGGCCCGTCACTTCAAACACGAGGTCCACTTCCGGGAAGAAGGTGGCCGTCTGCAGTCCGGCGTAGTAGCTGCCGGTAGCGAAGTTGAGCTTGTAGTGCCCCGGCTGCAGCTGCTCAGGCCCCAGGTCCTTGGCCCTGCCGTCCGCATCGGTTATGGACTTGGCCAGCTCCAGCCAGGTGCCGCCGTCATTCTTCGAAAGTACGACGGCGACCCCCGCCGCCGGGCGTCCGGCGCCGGTGTCCAGGATGTGCGTGGTGACGTGGGAGACGCTCATTCGGTGATCAGTCCTTCCAGCCGCAGGACGGCTATCTCGCGCAGTTGCTGGGCCACGATGGTGTCTTCCTGGTCTGGCGAGTTGGCGAGCCGTTCGTTGAGGGACTGCAGGATTTGCGGGGCAGTGCGGCCGGCGGCGCGGATCAGGAAGACGCGCCCGAATTTTTCCTCGTAGTCCCGGTTGCCCTTCGCCAGGGCTTCGGCGGCAGCGGCGTCCGCCGGATCAACGCCCGACTGCTCTGAACGGGACATGGAGGCTTCGGCGGTGGCCGCCGTCGGCCGTTCCCCGATCCTGGGGTGGTGGGCCATGGCTGCCTCCACTTCGGCGGAAGTGAAGGGGTTGGCAGCCTCCGCCGCGAAGGCCAGGAGGTCTTCCTTGGTGGAGAACGGTCGGGCGGCGGCGACGGCGTCAATCCATCGGCTCACATCGATGCAGGGCCGGAGAGTGTCCGCGGCCGCGGCAGGGTCCGCGGTGTTGAATTCGGCAAGCTTCATGCTGGCTGGTCCTCGGTACGAATGCTGGCATCCATGGTGACGGCTATGCGGAGACCGGACTTCCCGGACCTGCCGGCGGCTTGCGCGACAGGCTTCCGCATCATGGAACTGTTATTTCAGCATACGTAATATTCAAAGGCAGGTGCTGCCCGGTGTCAAGAGATTACAACACCGCCCCGGCATCACCGGTATCATCACGGAAGGGCCGCTGGGGCCCGGGCTGACATGCTGGGGAAGAAAAGAATATGGACGGTGCGGCTATGCAAATGCTGACCGATCGGGATGCCGGGCGCGAGCTTGGGCTGAGGGAATACGGGCTCCTGCCCGCAGTGCCGGGGGACATACCGGCACTGGCGGATGAACGGGCCCAGGACACGCTGGACAGCCTGGTCCGGCTGGCCGCCTCGCTCTGCGGGGTGCCGTACAGCGTGGTCAACATCATCACATCGGATCAGCAGCTGCAGATTGCGGCCTCGGGCATCGACCCGGGGATCTGCTCGCGCGAGGACTCCATGTGCGCCACCGTCTTCCTCAACCCTGGCACCACCGTAGTGCAGGACGCCTCCAACGATCCCCGGTTTTCTGCCAACCCCTTCGTCACGGGCCAGATCGCCGACGTCCGCTTCTACGCGTCCGTGCCGCTGGTGACTGCCGGCGGGCTGGTGCTTGGCTCGCTCTGCGTCTTCTCGGACCAGGCGGAACTTCCCACACCGGAACAGATCGGCCTGCTCGAAGTCCTGGCCCAGCAGGTGGTGGAGCTGCTGGAGCTGCAGCACCGCACGCTCCAGCTCGATGCCGTGTTGCAGGAGCTGCAGCGCAGCAACGCGATGCTGGCCGAGTTTGCAGGAAGGGTCAGCCACGACCTGAGGTCCCCGCTGACCACCATCCTGGGCTACGTGGAGCTCGCCGAGGATGATCCGCAGATCCCGCCGGGGCACCCCTCGGGGGAGTACTTGACGCTCATCAGGAACAGCGGGGAGCGCATGCTCGCCACGCTTGAGGACGTCCTGGACTACTCCAAGGCCGACGGAACCCTGAACCCCGAGCGGGTTTCCCTGCTGGCTGTCACCGCAGAAGCCGCCCAGGACCTCGGTGTGGACCTGGGGCTGGGCAGCGGGATCCTGTGCGAGGACGCTGAACTATTCGCCGACCGGGGACAGCTGCGCACCCTGGTGCAGAACCTCCTGGCCAACTCGCTGAACTACCGGGACCCGCGGCGGCAGCTTGAGGTCACTGTGACCGCCGGAACCTGCCCCCGGGGTGTCACCATCCACGTGGCGGACAACGGCAAGGGCATCCAGGCGGCGGACCGGCAGCGGGCGGTGGAGCCGCTGGTCCGGCTGAACCGCCCGGGGGACGGCCCCGGAACGGGACTGGGCCTTGCCACCTGCCGCCGCATCGCGCAGGCGCACGGCGGCGAACTGTCCATCAGCGGGACGCCCGGCGGCGGCACCACTGTCTCGGTGCTGTTCCCCGCAAAGCCCTAACCGGACTCCCAGGGTGGGGCGGGTTGGTTAGCCCTGCGACGACGTCCGGGACAGCACCCAGGTGTTCGTTCCGTCTTGCCGCTCGAAGGTGACGGTTGTGACCAGTGCTTCGATCAGGGCCAGGCCCCGGCCGGATTCGGCGTCTTCACCGGGGGCGGAAGGTTCCATCGGCCCGAACGGCGGCTTGGCATGGTAGGCGCTGACGCGGGCTTCGAGCAGCGCGGGCTGGACGGTGATGTCCACGCCCAGCCCCACCGGTTCGTCCCCGGCCGGCTCGGCGTGCTGGACGATGTTGGAGACGGACTCGATGACCGCCGTCGTGAACGTCATCTGGTCCATGTCCTGGACGAAGGGGACGTCCAGCCACAAGCTGTCCAGGTCGTTGTGGACGGATTCGACGGCGTCCTCCGCAGCGGGTCCCCGGAAGCTGCGGGAGGCGAGGACGTCAGTCATTGCTGAACGCCTCGTCGGCCGACGGGTACGCGGTGAGGACCTTGTCCATGCTGGTCAGCTGCAGGACCATCTTCACCTGCGGCTGGACGGCAGCGATCCGGAGGTCGCCGCCTGCCTGGCGGGCCGCCTTAAGGCATCCGATCAGCGCACCGAGGCCTGAGGAATCCATGAAGGCGGTCTTTTCCAGGTTGACCACGATCCGGTTGGACCCGCCGGCGATCACGTCGGTGACGAACTCACGCAGCTTGGGGGCGGACACCATGTTGAGCCGCCCGTCCGCCTTGACCTCCGCGTACGAATTTCGCACTTCGTAACTGAATTCCATCAGGACTCCTTCTTTGTATCTGCGGGTTCTGCGGCCGGTTCATACCCCTTGTAGAGCACGGCGCGGACCAGGATGCTCATGACAACCAGGTCGAAAATGACCCAGGCGACGTTCACCAGCGTGCCCAGCGGTTCCGCCAGGCCGGCGGCCAACCGGATGATCCCGACGACGGCGGCCACGGCCAGCAGCGCGGACACCACGATCTGGGGCTGGATCAGGCTCCAGCTGGGTCCGCCGCTCTGGCGGGCTTTGGGGGTGACGGCGAACCCGAGGGGACGGCCGAACCATACGTTCCGCGCCGCCGTCGAGCAGGCCTTGATCCAGGTGGGGAACAGGGCCAGGCTGTACTGCTGCCCCCGCCAGGTGGGGATGCCGCGGCCGGCCACGGCGAACAGGAGCTGGTTGACCACCATGAACGGGATGAACCGGATGAAGAAATCCCAGCTCAGGCTGGTGACCGGGAGGATGCCCAGCAGCAGGTAGATGATGGGGGCGGCGAAGTAGATGACGGCCGCGTACCCGCTGAGGTAGGTCCACATGGTGGCGAAGTACATCAGCCGCTGGCCGGGCTTCAGGCCTTTCTGCACCAGCGGATTCTCGCGCAGCAGCACCTGGATGGTGCCCTGGGCCCAGCGCAGCCGCTGCGTGAGCATGGTCTTCAGGTCCTCCGGTGCCAGGCCGTACGCGAGGACCTCGTGATGGTAGACGCTCTCCCAGCCCATGGCGTGCATGCGCATGGCGGTGGCCATGTCCTCGGTAACGGAGATGGTGGCCAGGGGCATGACGGGCTGGGCCTCGTCATTGCGTTCCACGGAGAGTGCGTCCAGGACCGCCTGCACGGACTCCAGGGCGCCCAGCGGAGACCAGTCGCGGCGGGACATGCGCTGGACGGCGTCGTCGGCCACCACGGGGACTCCGGCGTCGCCCACGTGGGCGAGTTCCATTGCGGCGATCTCTTCGAGGTCGGACTGCAGGGCTTCGACGTCGGCCATCACCAGGGTCTGCACGGCGGCATCGACCCGGCGGCGGACCCGGTAGGTGATCTCGCTGAGCGACTGCCCGGCGTCGAGTTCCTTCTGCGCCTGCCGGGTGGCCGCCTCCACCTCGTCCAGCACCTCGGCCACCAGCGGTGACTCCATCTCAGCGGACTTCCGGGCCTTCTTGATGGCGGTCTGGGACGCTGCCAGCGCGCGGCGGATGCTCTTTTCGGTTTCCTTGACGTAGCCCACCAGTCCCAGCTGCATTAGGGCCTCGCGGCGCAGGATGGCGTTGGAGCCGCAGAAGAAGGCGGCGTTCCAGCCGTCCTTGCCCTGCTGTATGGGGCCGTAGAACAAGGGTGCCTGGCTGCCGAGCGGGTCATCGGCGGGGACGTTGCTGAAATACTGCGGTGTCTGGACCAGGGCGACACGGCGGTTGTTGAAGTAGCCGAGGGTCTTTTCCAGGATGTCCGGTTCGGGGATCTGGTCCGCGTCCAGGATCAGGAGGAACTCGCCGTGGGTCTGCATGAGGGCGTTGTTCAGGTTGCCGGCCTTCGCATGGCGGGGGAGGTCCGAGGTCCAGTCCTCGCTGCGCGTGACGTAGCCCAGCCCGTGCTGTTCCGCGAGGGCTTTCAGTTCGGGGCGGGCGCCGTCGTCCAGGATCCAGGTGCTGTGCGGGTGCCGGATCCTTTGCGCCGCCAGGGCGGTGGTCATCACCATGTCCAGGTCTTCGTTGTAGGTGGTGATGAAGACGTCAACGGTGGCATCGTGCGGCGGCGCCGGCGCGCCCTTGCGGATCTTCAGCTTCCATACCGTCATGCCGAAGAGCATGACGTCGATCAGGCTGTAGGTTTCGGCGACCACCAGCGGCAGGGCGATCCACCAGGCATCCCAGTTCAGCGATGCCAGCCAGCGCCAGGTGATGTAGTTGACGCCGGTAATGACGGTGAGCACCACTACCAGGCGGGTCAGGAAGCGGGTCATGCCGTAACTTCCTCGGGCAGCCGGCGGACCACGACCACCGTGACATCGTCCTCTGCCGTCTCTGCGGGGGCCAGGGCCATGATGGCGCTGCTGGCGGCATGGGCGGAACCATGGGCCAGCGTGGCAGTGCGGACGGCTTCCGTGAAGTCCTCCACTGACTCGAAAACGTCCAGGACTCCGTCGCTGACCACCACCAGGGAATCTCCGGGTGCCAGCTCGAAAGACGACTGCGGCCAGTCCGTTCCCGTCCACGCACCCACGGGCGGGCCGCCGGAGGGGAGCCGCCCGGCAGTCCCGCCTGACTGGACGTGAAGCGCCAGCCCGTGGCCGGCGTCGACGTAGCTGACCTTCCCTGACGCCGCCTCCAGCCGGGCGTGGAACAGGGTGACGAAAGAGTTGGAGGAGTCCAGGTCCGTGGCGATGGTCTTGCTGGCGGAGGCGAAGGCGGCATCCAGGTCCGGCCGGTGGCCGGTGGAGCGCATGACGGCGCGCACCGTTGCGGCGATCAGGGCCGCGCCCATGCCCTTGCCCATCGCGTCGGCGAAGGTGAGGTGGAGCCCGTCGGAGGTCTGGTACCAGTCGTAGAAGTCGCCGCCCACGCTGCGTGAGGGGCGGAACACGCCGGCCACGTCATAGCCCTCCACCCGGATGTCCTCCTTGGGAAGGAGGCTCTGCTGCACTTCCGTGGCGCGCTGGAGTTCGCTGCGGGCCGCGGAATCAGCGGCGGCCGAGGGCCGGCGGCGGAACAGTGCGTTGATCCGGGACTGGAGTTCGCGCGGGCTGAATGGTTTGCTGATGTATTCGTCGGCCCCATTGTCCAGCCCCGTCAGCTTATCCAGTTCGTCCGCCCGGGCGGTGAGCATGACGATGAACGCGTCCGAAAACTCCCGCAGCAGCTTGCAGACTTCCAGGCCGTCCAGGTCCGGAAGGTTCAGGTCCAGCGTGACGAGGTCAGGCTGCAGGCGGCGGACTTCCGCCACGCCCGGCAGCCCCGCACCCACCTGCGATACCTCGAACCCCTGCTTTTCCAGCACGCGGACCAGCAGCCCCCGGATGTCGGGGTCGTCCTCGATGACAACGGCACGACGGATTTCGGAGGTTGAGACCATGACTCTACTTCTACCGTATTAACCGCGACGGGGCATGTCGTGGGACTTCACAGTGCTTTTCAGGCTTGTCCGGACCCGTTCCGGCAGGCCGTCCAGGGCGCTGTCCGGAGCCCTCGCAGGATCTTGCGGCAATCTTGGGATCCGCTTGCCCGGACGTTGAGCATGGTTCGGCACACTCGAAGTGACAGGTCTTCCGGGCAGTAGAACGGTCGACGACGGCCCCCCGGAAGCTGGACGGCTTGCGGGAAGGCGGGAGCAGCCATGGGAAAAATGAAGATCACGTACCAGACGCCGGCGCCTGCCGGGCCGGCCGTTGCCGACGGGCCGGCAGCTGACGCCGATCACGTGCCGCCGGGCTTGGCCCGCGCGGGCATGGACAAAGCCAGGGCGCTGTTGCGCGTCTACGTCCACTCCCGGAAGGTCCGTGCCGCCGCGAAGGCGCTCGCGGCGGCCCTCGGGGAGTCGCGGGAAGTTTCCAGCTGGCCCGGCGACAGGCTGCCCGTGGGGGCGGCGATGTCCGACCAGGTGGAGAGGTTGACGCGCCGGCTGAAGCTGGAGACCGAGGCGCACAACAGGCTGGAGGCACTTTTCAGGTCTGTGGATTTGGGGCGTTCCGCCGCAGCGGTTTAGGTGTCACACTTAGGAGCAATCGAGTGGCTGGGGGAGACAGTCAGGAGATTGCAGTGGGTTGGATGGCCGGGTGGGCGTACCTTATCGCCGGACTCATGACTATGGATGCGCTGCTCCTGGCGCTCTGGGCCATGGAGCGGGACTGGTCCCGGAAATGGTGGAAAAAACCCTAGGCAGTCACTAGGCTGCCGACCGTGCGGCCGGCTGCAGCGTGGAGGGAACCGAGCCCACCCCGTCCAGCACCATTGAACCCGTAAAGCTGTAGGGGTGCACCAGCCGGATCGGGGTGCCGTTGATGTTGGCCAGGTGGCCGCTCCACGCCAGCCGGTAGAGCTCCTTCAAATCACCCAGGTCCGCGTCCGTGAGCTTGCTGTTGGCCCCGTAGTTCATGATGGTGAACGGTTCGTGCGTTCCGAAGACCTCCGAGGGCCAGGCGGTCTCCCGGATATTGGCGAAAAAGTGGCGCAGGCCGAAGATGTGGCCGAACTCGTGGAGCATCGTCTCCACCTGTTCTTCTCTTACCTGCTGGAACATGGTGGGGTAGATGGTCAGTTGGTGCCGCCCGCCGTCGGGAAAGAATGCGCTGGCCAGGACGCAGCCGGCGGGAGTGCAGTCCGGGGCGTTCCGCAGCACGATCTCGAAATCCCACAGATCGTCGTCTCTGGTGAACCTGACGGGTGCGGCGATGCCCCAGCGGAGCAGGCATTCGCCCATCAGCTCGCTGACCACGCCCTTGCTTTCCCCGGGGTTGGGAGCGAGCGCGAAGGACCGCTCCTGGAAGCGCCATTTCAGGATGGTGCCCGGGTGCCACAGGGGAACGAAGCCCTCCGTCGCGTCGACCACTATCTCGCTCGGCGGGCGCCCGCCGGGGGTTGCGTGCCCGCGTCCCTCGGTGGCGCAGACGAAGGTGTCCCCAAGACGGTGGACCAGTTCTTCAGCGGCCGATTCCATGGCTCTTCCTGCCTTTGCATCATGTCCGGGTTTTACGTACGCCCGCATGCTAGGGGAGGAGTCGTTACAGCAGCGTTATGCCTTTAAAAGGGGACGCACGCATTCAGCGAAGCTCCAGCCGCATCAGCACCCGCGGGAATCCGTTGAGAACCGACTGCGTGTCCGCTGCCTTGGTGAATCCGGCATCCTCGAAGAGTTTGCGGGTGCCGACGTAGGCCATGGTGAGGTCCACTTTCGAGCCGCCGTTGTCCACTGGGTAGCCCTCGACCGCGGGTGCCCCGTAGGAACGGGCGAAGTCCACGGCACCTGCCAGGAGGGCATGGGAGGTGCCCTTGCCGCGGTGGCCCGGCCGCACGCGGATGCACCACACCGACCACACCTCCAGGCTGTCCACGTGCGGGATCTTCCGGTTCCCCGCGAAACTGGTGTCCGCACGCGGGTGGACCGCTGCCCACCCCACCGGCTCGCCGCCGTCGTACGCCAGTACACCCGGCGGGGGATCCTGCCCCACAAGCTTTTTCACCAGCTCACCGCGCTCCGTTCCCTGCAGCGCCTGGTTCAGCTTGGAGGGGATGCGGTAGCTCAGGCACCAGCAGACGTTGGCGTCAGGCCGCTTGGGCCCCACCAGCGCCCGGACGTCCTCGAAACTGGTTGCGGGACGGACTTCGATCGCCATAGACGCCATCCTGTCACCGCGCCGGACAACACGGCAACGGATCCGGCGGTACCCCTATGCCGGGATCAGCCCCTGTTCCTGCAGGTCCTGCCACAGCCCGTCCGGCACCTGCGCGGACATCCGCTCCGCGCTTTCACGGATCTGCTCCGGCCTGCTGGCTCCCACCGTGACGTTGACGACGGCGGGGTGCCGGTAGGGGAACTGGATGGCGGCGGTGGGAAGTTCCACACCGTGCTCCTTGCACACAGCGGCGAGCCGCCGGGCCTTGTCCAGGATCTCTTCGCTCGCCTGGGAGTAGTTGTAGTGGGCATCGGACGGCAGGTCGGGCTTGGCGAGGATGCCGGAGTTGTAGACGCCGACGCTGACCACCCCGGTCCCCAGTTCCAGGCAGCGGTCCAGGAGTCCGGCGCCCGGACGGTCATCGGATTCCGGCTGCTCGAGCATGGTGAACCTGCCCGCCAGCATGAGGAAGTCCAGGTCTGCCGCCTCCACGCACTCCAGTGCGGCGCCGGCAGTGTTGGTGCCCACGCCGATGGCCCGCACCAGGCCCTCGGCGCGAACCTTTTCCAGGGCAGGGAGCGCCGTCTTCACCGCATCTTCCATGCTGTAGACGTCGGGATCGTGCAGGTAGGCGATGTCGATGGAGTCCAGTCCCAGCCGGTCCAGCGACTGTTCGATGCTGCGCCGTACCCCCGCCTGCGAAGGATCCCATTCGCGGCGCAGGTCCGCGGGAACGTCGAAGCCTTCCGGATCCCGGTCATCCCTGGTTGCCGGTGAGGGAACCAGGACCCGGCCCACCTTGGTGGACAGGATGAATCCATCCCGGGGTTTGTCCCGGAGAAACGTGCCGATCCGCCGCTCGGACAGGCCAAGCCCGTAGTGCGGCGCGGTGTCGAAATAGCGGATGCCGGCGTCCCAGGCCGCCTCCACGGTGGCAGCCGCCTGGTCATCGGAAATCGCGCGGTAAAGGTTGCCGACGCCGGTCCCGCCGAAGCCGAGGCGCCCCATCCGGCTTCGCAGCGTTGCCTGGTCCTGGCTCTCTGTGTTGTCCATGCGCTCCCCGTACCCAGGAAGGCCGGAGCCTAAAAGGTAAATAAACGCCGAACGCCCCTGCAGCAAGTGCAGGAGCGTCGGCTGGAAAGGCGCAGGAAGTGCGAGAGGGTCCTAGATGCCCAGGGCTTCCTTCAGCGCTGCGACGTGGCCGTCGGCCTGGACCTGGTACTGCGCCAGGACCACGTTGCCGTCGGGGTCCACCACCACTGTGGAGCGGACGATGCCCTCAACGATTTCGCCGTTGACCAGCTTCTCGCCCCAGGCGCCGTAGGCCAGGGCAACCGCGTGGTCCTCGTCGGAGAGCAGCGGGAAGGTCAGGGAGAAGTCGCCGCTGAAGCCTGCCAGGGCCTCGGGGGCGTCGGGGGAGATGCCAATGACCTCGTAGCCCTTCCCCTGCAGGGAGGCCAGGCTGTCGCGGAAGTCGCAGGCCTCGGTGGTGCAGCCGGGGGTGGCCGCCTTCGGGTAGAAGTACACAATGACGTTCTTGCCACGGTAGTCGGCCAAGGCAGTTTCGCGGCCCTGGGCGTCCCTGAGGGTGAAGTCAGGGGCCTCGGTTCCGGGCTGCAGCTTGGTGGTCAGGGTGGGGCTCATGGTGTTCCTTTGGAAGGGTCGGTCAATAATGGCCAAACAACAAGTGAAGCGGCTTCCCGCTCAGTGGTACAACTCCGGCGTCATATGCAGTATTCCGCCGGGCCGCGAACAGTGGCGCATTGGCCCGGCATGAACTGGTATCCGCCACCACGGACGGTGGCAACAGCGTGGCGTGCATTTCCGAGTTTCCGGCGGATCCTGCCCACGTAGACATCGATGGACCGGGCAGAGGCGCCGGGCGTCTCGAACGAGTCCAGGAACTCCTGCAGTTCCTCCCGGCTGACGGTCCGGGACAGGTGCGTGACCAGGTACCGCAGCACCTTGAATTCGACGCCGGTGAGCGGCACCGGCTTGCCATCCAGCAGGACGGTATCGGCGGCCAGGTCCACGGCCATGCGGCTGACGGGACCGGCCGACGGCGGGAGGGAAGGGGCGCCGCCGTCGTCCCCCTGCGGGGAGTCCTCCGAGGGGGACGGCGACGGCACCGTTTTGGGAGCTCCGGCAGCAGGCCAATGGACTTCCGCCTCCGGAGCAGTCTGCAGGGCCCTGGCAAGGACCAGTTGGGCGGCGCGGGCCAGGAGTTCGGGGCTGGTTCCCTCCTCCGGAACCACCCAGACGGCCAGTCCGCGGGCGGCAGCTTTGGGCTGGACCACCCGCGGACGGTGGGCCGTCCGCGGGTGGTGGACTTCCACTGCCATGGCGCGTCCTTACACTCCGCCGCGGCGGATCAGCTTGCCCGTGGGGGTCTGGCCGTCCACCACGGCGCCGCGCAGGAAGGTCTTGCGGACCACGCCGGAAAGGGTCTTGCCGTCGTAGGGGGTGATGGGGTTCTTGTGCTTGAGCTTGGACACGTCCACCACGAAGGCCTCGTCCGGGGCGAAGACGGCGAAGTCGGCATCGTAGCCGAGCGCCAGCTGGCCCTTGTTGGTGAGCCGGGCCAGGCTGGCAGGCTTTTCCGCCATCCAGGACACTACCTGCTCCAGCGGGATGCCGCGGTGCCGGGCCTCGCTCCAGATCAGGGACAGGCCCAGCTGCAGCGACGAAACGCCGCCCCAGGCCACGGCGAAGTCGCCGTTCTCGAGGTCCTTCAGGTCAAGGGTGGAGGGGGAGTGGTCCGAGACTATGCAGTCGATGGTGCCGTCCAGCAGGCCCTGCCAGAGCAGCTCCCGGTTGGAGGCCTCGCGGATGGGCGGGCAGCACTTGTACGCGGTGGCGCCGTCCGGGATCTCCTCCGCCATCAGCGTCAGGTAGTGCGGGCAGGTTTCCACGGTGAGCTTGACGCCGTCGCGCTTTGCCGACGCGATCATGGGCAGGGCGTCCGACGACGAGAGGTGCAGGATGTGCGCCCGCGCACCGGTCCAGCGGGCCCGCTCGATGACTTCGGCGATGGCCTTGTTCTCAGCGCCGCGGGGGCGGGAAGCGAGGAAGGTCTCGTAGTGGTCGCCGCCGGGGTGCGGGGCCCGGTCGATTGCGTGCGAGTCCTCGGCGTGGACGATCATGAGCGAGTCGAAGGACTTCAGCTCGGCCATGTCCTCTTCCATCTCGTCCGCGTCGAGGTGCGGGAACTCGTCCACCCCGGAGTGCAGGAGGAAGCACTTGAAGCCGAACACGCCGTCGTCGTGCAGGGGGCGCAGGTCCGCCTTGTTTCCGGGAATCGCGCCGCCCCAGAACCCGACGTCGATGAACGCCTGGTCCTCTGCCACCTCGCGCTTGAGCTTGAGGTTTGCCACCGTGGTGGTGGGCGGCACGGAGTTCAGCGGCATGTCGATGATGGTGGTCACGCCGCCGGCAGCCGCGGCACGGGTGGCGGAGGCGAACCCCTCCCACTCGGTGCGGCCGGGCTCGTTGACGTGGACGTGGGTGTCCACCAGCCCGGGGAGCAGCGTCTCGTCGTCGGCGAGTTCAACCACCTCGGCACCGGCCAGGCCGTTGCCGAGCGGCTCGATGGCCACGATCTTTCCGCCGCGGACGCCCACTTCGCGCGGGGCGATCCCGGCGGTGGTCAAGATGCGCTGGCCACGGATGACGAGGTCAAAACGTTCTTCAGACACGGAGGTCCTCCTTGGTACGTGCGGTGCCGGCAAACCCTCCGGCTGCCAGCTTTCCGCTGATCTGGGTGCCCAGCTGCTCCAGAAGCGGCGCTGCCTCTGCTATGCACCTGTTTACATCGCTTTCGAGTCCGGTCAAAGCGTAAACTTCCCCGAATCCGGCGGCCGCCGCCTGGCCCTCCTGGAGCTCGATGGAAAACCGGAGCTTTTGGTCCTGCGTGCCCTGAAGCTGGGTGACCTCCTGGTTGCTGTCCCGGCGCTGAAGGCGCTCCGGCGGGCGTATCC
>NZ_JBNHFD010000040.1:0-31037 GCF_059089865.1 Arthrobacter sp. Y3221157 | reverse complement strand
CGATCGCGGCCGCGAAAGCGATCAACGCCGCGAAAATGGCGCTCTGGGGCGACGGCACGCACCGCGTCTCGCTCGACGAAGTCATCATCACCATGCGGGAAACCGGCAAGGACATGAGCGACAAATACAAAGAAACCGCCATGGGCGGCCTCGCCGTCAACGTCGTCGAATGCTGACGTGTGGTGTCTCGATGCGGACGGTGGGCCGCAGCTAGTTATGGGCGGCGGCCCACCAGTTCAAGGTGGAAGCGAATACCAGCCACGCCACGTAGGGAAGCAGGAGCAGGCCGGCGGCCCTGCTGATCGGACCGAACTGTAGGACAGTGATGGCGACGGCGGCTATCAGTGCCAGGATGATGGCCAGTGCCAGCCATAACGCCGCAGAACCCAGCATGGGGTACAGGCCGAAGAACACCGGAGTCCAGGCAAGGTTGAGAACAAGTTGGATGGCGTAAGCGGTCAGCGCTGGCCTGGTGTTCGCCGTCCGCTTCCGCCAGACAAGCCACGCCGCAACAGCCATGGCCGTATACAGCACAGTCCATACCGGCCCGAACAAGAAGTTCGGCGGGGACCAGGGCGCCTTGTCCGCGTTAACGTACCAGCCGTCAACGTTGCTGGCGGTGGCCAGCCCGCCCAGCGCAGCAACCAGGAAGGACGCTGCCAGGAAGCCGGCCAACGCGGCCACCTGGATGCTGCCGCGGTGGGATTGGGCGCGTTCCTCCCGTGGCATCAGCTGTTCCCGTTCTGGCTGCATCCTCCCACCCTTGCGAGCCCCGCTGCCCGAGTCAAGGCGGAAGGCCGGTCCTGCTGCAGGCTTTAGACTTGAGGCTGCATGTCCGCACACATCCACGAGTACCGAAACCGCGCATCAACCCGATTGGACACGGCCCCCTTGCGAGAATTCACCGCACGTTTTGCCACCGCCGAGGAAATTGAAAACTGGGACAAGCACGTCACGGCCAACCCGAACGGCGGCAACATGCTGCAGTCGGCCGCCTACGCCATGGTGAAAAACGGCAGCGGCTGGAAGGTCCGCTTCCTGGTGCTGGAAAGCCGGGAAACAGCCAGCTACAACCTGGTACTGGAAAAGAAGTTCCCCGTGCTCGGCCGGCTGTGGTACCTCATCAAAGGCCCTGATCTCGCCGCGCCGGAAGATCTAAAGGCCGCCTTGGAAGCCTGTGCCGCACTTGCCCGCGGGCGCAAGCTCAACGTCTTCACCATCAAGATCGAACCGGACATCATTGACTCTGCTGATGCCCAGGCGCAGCTGGCCGCCGCCGGGCTGGTCAAGGCGCCGAACATCCAGTCCAACGACTCCACCGCCCTGCTGGATATTTCCGGATCCGAGGAAACAGTCCTCAAGAACATCTCTTCCCGCGCCCGCAACGCCATCCGGCGGGCCGAGCGGGAAGGCTGCGAAGTTGTGCGCAAGGAACAGGGGCCGGAAACGTACCGCGCCCTGTACGACCTCATGGCGGACACGGTCAAGGCCAAGGGCTCGATGCCCCTGCGCAGCTACGAGTACTACGCCGCCTTCTGGGACGAATTCTGCAACCGGGGCCAGGGGAACTTCTTCTTTGCCTACGAGGACGGCAAACCCAGCGTGGGCGCCTTCGTGATCAACTACGGCGCCAAAGCGACCTACAAAGACGGCGGCTCCACCCAGAACCGCAAACAGTACGGCGACTCGCACCTGGTCCAGTGGACCGCAATCCGGCGCATGCAGGAACTCGGTTGCACCGAATACGACTTCTGCGGCACACCACCGTCCTCCCGCATCAAGGACAAGAGCCACAACCTCTACGGCATGGGCATGTTCAAAACCAGCTTCACCAAGACGGTTACGGACTTTGTGGGCTGCCACGACTACGTGCTCTCGCCACTGCGGCACCGTCTCTGGGTCAAGGGCGCAGAAAGGGTGTTCCGCCGGATCGAAACGGCGCGGACCGGCCAGCAGTTCTACTGACCCCCACCCGTCCCGCGGCCGCCAGCGCCAGCAGTGCGCCGCCTCAAGCCCCTCCCGCACCGCGGCCCCTGCCACGCCGCGAGAACACCGAAGAAGGTAAGCCCCTTGAATCCAGTTCCCACCGCCACCGGCCTTGAGCCCGCCGTCCTCAGCGATGCCGAGTTCGAGGCGTTCGCCCTGAAGCATCCGCAGAACAGCTTCCTGCAATCCGTCGAATTTGCGCGGTTCCAGCGAGCCCGCGGCCAGGAGGTGGAACTCTTCGGGGTACGCAGGGATGGCGAACTCGTGGCGGCCGGAAAGCTGAACTACACCACCACCCGCCTGGGCTACACCGTGTGCGAATGCGCCAAGGGGCCCCTGATGGACTACGCGGACCGGGACCTGGTGACCGCCATCGTCGGACTCCTGCGGAAGCGGGCCGGCGAACGCAAAGCTGCCGAGCTGCGCATCTCCCCAAACATCCACTACATCGCCCGGGACGAGGATGGTGCAGAACACCCCGAGGTGCTGGACAACCGTCCGCTCGTGGCCCAGCTGGAAGGGCTGGGATTCCGGCACCAGGGACTGGACATGGACTTCGTGAACGTCAACTGGATGTTCATCAAAAGCCTCCAGGGCATCCAGGACGCGGAAGAGCTGATCATGAGCACCAGTTACCGCACCCGGAAGGCAATCCGGAAGGCAGAGAAGAACGGCGTGTTCCTCGAGCAGGCCACGCTGGAAACGCTGGACGACTTCTACGCCGCCCTCAGCCGGGCCGGGGACGAAAAGGGATTCGTCTACCGCGAGCGGGCCTACTACGAGCACCTGCTGCGCACCACGTCCCCTGAGTTCACCAAGCTCATGGTGGCCAAGATCGACATCCCGGCCTACCGCAAGTCCATCAGCGACCGCCTGGCCAGTGAGTCCGCCACTGCCGCCGACCTCCGCCGCGAAGTGGAAGAGACTGGCAGCAAGAAGAAAGCCAACCGGCTCAAGGTGGTCCAGGACCTGGTGGACAGTTATGAGCGCAGCCTCAAGGACATTGAGCGGTTCCCGGACTCCGTGGGCGTTGCCACGGTGGCCGCCATCCACTTCGTTTGCTACGGCGACGAGGTGGTCTGCGTGATCGGCGGCACCGTCCAGGATTACATCTACTTCAACGGCGCCACGTCGCTGTACTGGGGCATGATGCTGCACGCCCTGGAAAAGGGCTATCCGCGCTACAACTTCTACGGAACGTTTGGCATCTCCGGCCAGGACCAGGAAGGCCACGGCGGCTACGAGTTCAAGAAGGGCTTCGGCGGCGAGGTGGTCCAGCTGGTGGGTGACTTTGCGATGCCCGTGAGGCCTGCCGTGTTCCACGCCAACCGGCTTGCGCGGGCGGCCGTTGCGGCGGCCCGTACGGTACTGGGCAGGTTGCCCGGCAGGCGCACATCCTGACGGGCAGTCCGCACCACAGTACAGTCCACACCGCACAGGGAGGAGGGACCCTTGACTGACCGACCCGGGAGCCCGGCGGCAGGCCGCCCGCAACGGGCAAAGCCTGAGCCTGCAAAGCCTGAACCCGCCGCCACAAGGCCCGAGCGGGCCGGAGCCGGACGTTCCGGGGCCCAGCCTTCCGGTGCCCAGTCTTCCGGGGTTCGGCCTCACACCGACGGCCTGCCAAAGACGCAGGCGCTGACCGCTGCCGAACTGCGGCAAGACGCTGCGGCGAAGAAGATGCTGCGCCGCCTGGTCCAGGGTGAAAACCCGCCGACGGCGCCGTTGAGCATCGTGGACCGGCTGGCTGGCAGTCCTTATGCAAACCCCACCATCCAGGTGGGCGGCGTGGACACTTCCGCGCGGAAGACGCTTGACTTCGCCCTGCACCTGGCTGAAACCATGTTCCGGTACGGTGCCGGCGCGCTGGAGGTGGAGACCAGCATCATCGCTGTAACCGCGGCGCTTGGGTTGAAGAACATCGAGGTGGACATCACCAACCAGTCCGTGGGCATCAATTACGCGCCCAAGGACCAGACGCCCATTGCGCTGCTGCGCGTGGTGCGGTCCTGGACCAACAACTATGCCGGCCTGGCCAAAGTGCACCAGCTGGTGACGGACATTGTGGCCGGGGGAGTGGGCCGGGATGAGGCCATCCGCAGGCTGAATGAGGCGATCACCAGCCCCAAGCCCTTTCCGCGCTGGATGGTAACGGTGGCCTTCGGTATTTTCGCGGCGGCGTTCGTGGGCGTGCTGGGCGGCGGCCCGGTGGCCTCGGCCATCGCGTTCGTTGCCAATATCGGCATCAGCCTGCTGGCGCGCCAGCTGGGACGCTGGCGTGTGCCGGACTTCTTCATTACCGCCAGCTGCTCCTTCGTGGTGACCCAGCTGGCCCTCCTGCTCTGGCAGTTCGGCCTGACCAACTCGCCGGCGATCGTGGTGGTGGGCGGCATCCTCCTGCTGCTCCCGACAGGTCGCCTGGTCTCGTCCGTGCAGGACGCCATCAACGGGTTCCCCGTCACGGCGGCCGGACGGTTCCTCTCAACACTGCTGACCTTCGGCGCCATCGTGGCCGGCATCGCCGTCGCGTTTGTGGTGGGTGAACTGACGGGGATGCCGCGGATCGACGTCACGCAGACGTTCCCGCCGGCCTACGATCTGTGGGTCCTGGTCATCTTCGTGGCGGTGGCTGTGATGGCCATCTGCATCACGGAACAGACCAGCTGGCAGCTCCTGCTGCCCACCGCGGCTGTGGGCGTCGCAGGCTACTTCGTCCTGCTTGGCGGCGGGCTGCTCGGCATCGGTGACCGCTTTTCGCCGGCTCTTGCTGCCGTGGTGATCGGCCTGCTGGCACGCGTGGTCGCCCTCCGCCTGGGCGCGCCGCAGCTGGTGGTGGCAGTCCCCGCGGCGCTGATCCTGCTCCCGGGCCTCACCATTTTCCGCTCCATGTACGTACTCACCATCGAGGAAGCCGAGATCCTGCTGGGCGCGGGGGGAATGCTCAGCGCGGGCGCGATTGTGCTGGGAACGGCCGGGGGAATCGTCCTGGGCGACACCCTGGCGCGGCCGCTGACCCGGAGCCTGGCAAGCAACGAGCGGCGCCGCGCCCGCCGGCGCTGACCCGGCACGCGGCAGGTTCCGGCTGACGGTGCCGAAGGTCAGATCTGGCCGACCGGAAGCTTTTTTTCGGCCTGGAACACGTCCTCCACGCGTCCCTGCGCCCAGTAGCCGGACAGCGAAACCTGCCTGCGTTCCAAGCCGCGCTGGGTGAAGAAGACTTCCCGGAGAGCCTTCATGTAGCCCCGCTCGCCGTGCGCGAAAACGTCCACCGTGCCGGCAGGCCATTCGGCGCCGGCCACAGCTCTGACCAGCTGGTCGCTGGACCCGGCCGGTACGCCGTTACGGAACAGCCAGGTGATTTCCACGCCTGCCGGTGCCGTGAGCGGCTGCACGTCGGCGTCGGAATCCACTTCAAGGAAGGCCAGGCCTGTCGCCTCCGGAGGCAGTGCCTCGAGGCACGCGGCGATGGCGGGCAGCGCTGCCTCGTCGCCGGCAAAAAGGTACCAGCCGGCTTCCGGGTTGGGATTGTAGGCGCCGCCCGGCCCGGTGAAGGTGATGGGATCGCCCGGCTGTGCCTTGGCCGCCCAAGGGCCGGCCAGCCCGTCGTCGCCGTGCACCACAAAGTCGATGGCAAGTTCCCGGGCTGCCGGATCAACCCAGCGCAGGGTGTACGTGCGCGTATAGGGCCACTGCTCGCGCGGCATGGTTTCCCGGATGCTCCATAGGTCCAGGGGAGACGGGTACTCGACGCCGGGCTGCGGAAAGACAATCTTAACGTACCGGTCCACGAAGCCGTTGTTGACAAAGTCAGCAAAGCCCGGGCCTCCAACCACGATGCGGACCATGTGCGGCGAGAGCTGTTCCCGGCGGAGCACCTCCAGATTGATCTGGGGGCGGCTCTTCTTGGTGGCGCTGGTGGCGGCAGGAACAATGCTCATAAGGCAAGCCTAAGCTAAGGAACTGGCGGAAGCTCCCAGGTTACGTCCCGGGCGCCCTGCTCCCGGAGGAGCCGGTTGACCTGGCTGAAGGGCCGGGAGCCGAAGAAGCCACGGGACGCCGACAGCGGGCTCGGGTGGGCGCTGGATACCACAGGGGTATCACCCAGCAGAGGACGGACTGATTCGGCTTCCTTGCCCCACAATAAAGCCACCAGCGGCAACGGCGCGCCGTCCGGGGACTGCCGGGCGGCGACCGCGGCGACGGCCGCCGTCGTAATTTTCTCCCAGCCCTTGCCGCGGTGGGAACCGGCGGAACCGGCACGCACCGTCATCACCCTGTTCAGCAGCAGCACACCCTGCTCCGCCCAGGCGGAAAGGTCGCCGTGCACCCGGGCGGGGATGCCAAGGTCCGCCTCCAGTTCGCGGTAGATGTTCGCGAGGCTGCGGGGGATGGGCCGCGTGCGCCTGTCAACGGAGAATGAAAGGCCGACGGCGTGACCCGGCGTCGGGTAGGGGTCCTGGCCCACCACCAGGACCTTCACGCCGGCAAGGGGCTGGCGGAACGCGCGCAGGACGTTCGACGGCGACGGCAGCACCTGGTGCCCGGCCGCCACCTCGTCTGCCAGGAAGCCGAGGACGGCGCGAAGCTCTGGTTCCACCTCCGCCAGCGCCGCGGCCCAGTCCGGAGCCACGAGGTCCGTCAGCGGGCGCCGCGCGAGTTCGGCGAACTCTTCCATTCCGGCTGGGTCCTGGTCTAATTCGAACAAGGCGTCTGATTCAGGCACCGTCCCATTCTTGCAGGCGAGCGGCGGCACTTAGGCTCGGATGGGAGCCCCGGCCCCCACCGACGCAAATGACAAGGCTGTTATTCCTCCGTAGCATGGAGGTAAGACATTTCCCCTAGACCTCGAAGGAGTGTGCCGTGGCGGAACCGGCCCGGGAACATCTGCCCGAGGAATTGCCGGAGCAGGAACCACGGAACACCCTGCTGGCGGACTTCACGCTGCGCGAGTCCCCGCTCAATGAACGCGAGCAGCAGATGCTGGCGCTTGAGCGTCAGTGGTGGAAGTACGCCGGAGCCAAGGAACAGGCCATCCGGGAGCTCTTCGACCTCTCTGCCACCCACTACTACCAGCTGCTGAACGCCCTGATCGACCGCGAGGATGCACTCGCCCACGATCCCATGCTGGTCAAAAGACTGCGTAGACTACGTACGTCCCGCCACCGTGCCCGGACCGCCCGGCGCCTGGGCTCCGACACCTAGGACCACCCGCGCCCCCAGCAGCAATTCCCAAGGAAGTCAGCCATGACCAGATACGCCCGCGACGAATTCGACAAGGTCCCGGAAAACCCCCAGCGGCAAGGTGTCCACCGCACTGCTTCTGCGCCCTCGCGGGTACGTCTCTGGCCCATCCTGGCAGTAGGGGTGGCGGCGCTGGCCATCGGGCTGGTGTCTTTCCTGATCCTTCCGAAACTTGGCTTCAGCGGCACGGGTGCCCAGGTATCTTCCAGCCAGGAAGCGGCCCCGCTGGCGGAAACGGGGACAACGCCTTCGGCCAGCCCTGAAAGCACCCCGGAACCTACTGCGGAAGCCACGCCATCGGCGTCGACCGGGCCATCGCCCAGTGCCGCGGCCGTTCCCGAAGCCACCACCGCGGCGCAAGCGCAGGTCTTCCTTGACCGGACCCAGCCCGTTGCCGTCTACAACGCCACCGGAGCGGCAGGCCTGGCGGGGCGGGTGGGCGGAACCGTCCAGGCGGACGGCTGGACCCTGGGGCAGGTTGGCAACTGGGCCGGAGCGCCGCAGCAGGGTTCCACCATCTTCTACGCCGGACCTGAACAGCTGGCCAACGCCCAAGCCCTCGCGCGGCTGCTGGGCGTCTCCACGCTGGTCAGCAGCGCGGACTTCCAGGTTCCCCTGGTTGTGGTGCTGGGACCCGGTTACCGGTGAGAATCCCCGGTCCGGCCGGTCACGCGTAAATAACTATTCCCGGCTCCACTCCCGGACACCTGCAGCGCCAGGCAGGCATTGGCTAAAGTGAAGTCCAGGGTCCGGTTCGGGGCAGGCAAGCATCATTCGGGCTCCTGAGTCCCCGGTCTCAACGGAAAGAGTTGGTCAGCATGGCACTGGGAACCGTGAAATGGTTCAACGCGGAAAAGGGCTACGGCTTCATCACCGTTGACGGATCCGGCGACGACATCTTTGTCCACTGGTCCGCCATTCTGGGTGAGGGCTACCGCGCGCTGGATGAGGGGCAGCGCGTTGAGCTTGAAGTCGGCGAAGGCGAGAAGGGCCCGCAGGCCGAAAGCGTCCGGCCGGCCGAGTGAAGCATTTCCCCGTTTCCGCCGTCCGTATCCGTCCGGCGCTCGCCCTCTCCACTTGTGCCCTCCTGGCTGCCACTGCCTGTTCCGGAGTCACCGGCAACGTCCGCGTAGAGTCAGTCGAGGCGTCAGGCGACGGCATCCTGCGGGTTGGCCTGGTCCTGGACAACGCCGGTGACAGCAGTTTCCTCAATGACTCCCAGCTTGCCGCGGCCAGGCTCGCGGTCAGGGAGATCAACGCGACCGGCGGCCACAAGGGCAGGCCGGTGGAACTCCTGCCGGTCGAGTCGGGCCAGGATGCCGCGGCACAGGCACATGCACTGGTGGCCGGCAAGGCAGACGTTGTCATAGGACCCACCGATTCGACCCACGCACCCGCTGTCATTGATGTTCTCTCCCGGGCCAGGACACCGCTGATCTCGCCGGCCAACACGGCTGCAGGACTTACCGGCACGGACTCTGGCGGTTACTACTTCCGCACGGCCGCCGCGGACATCGCCCAGGCACCCGTCCTGGTGAAGCTTGCGAAGAATGCCGGTGCTGCCTCCGTTTCCGTGGTGTACCAGGAAGGCGCCTACGGCAAGGAAGTCGCCGATGCCATTTCCGAAGCAGCGGGCCCGGCCGGACTGGACGTTGCGGCAACCGGGGAGTTCCCTCCGGGGGAGGCGGGCCGGGCCGCCGGCGCGGCAGGGGAGGCCGGTGCCGATGCCGTGATCCTGGTGGCCCGCGAAGGCGCCCAGGGCGCACTCACGGAACTGGGCAATGCCGGGATCGCCGGCTCCCGCATCATCCTCAGCGATGGAGCCTTCGCCCATTACGGGTCCAAGCTGGGCGCCAAGGCACTGGAGGGTGCCCGTGCCGTGGTCCCCGGACAGCTTCCCTCCGCCGGATTCCAGGAACGGCTGCTCGCTGTTGACGGCCAATTGAAGGATCTTTCCTTCGCCGCCGAGGCCTACGACGCCGTCACCCTCGCGGCGCTGGCCGCGGCCCGGGCACAGGACGACGCCGGCCGTTCCATCGCCGCCAACCTCATCAGCGTGTCCGGCGGCACTGCCGGCGGTTCGGCCGAGGCTCCCGCCTGCTCCACCTACAAGGACTGCGTCGCCGGGCTGGCGGCGGGTGATGAGATCAATTACGACGGCGAATCGGGCCCCGTCGCGTTCGACGCCAACGGAGACATCACCACCGCGAACTTCAGGGTCTTCACGTATGGCGCCGACAACCTGCCGGCACCCAGCGGCAGCGAAACAGCGGGGCGCAGCGGAAACTGACGCGCTGATCGCCGTCAGCGAATACTCCCTGCCGGCCCGCCGCTTCAATCGCCCTTCGCTTGCACTCTCACGTAGGGAGTGCTAATTATTGACTTAGCACTCTGACGTACCGACTGCTAACGCGAAGCCTGCTTCAACCGGGTGGTGCGCGGCATCGGGCTAGGAGCCAAGAAACACCTAACTGGAGTGAGGTCCGCACCCGGAGGCATACAGAGGCCGCCGGCAAAGGACCGTCCGTCGCGGGCACTGCAGCGAAGGTTCATTCTTAACGACCGTCCCGAAAGGACCACTGCCGTTATGGCCAAGATCATTGCATTTGATGAAGAGGCACGCCGCGGCCTTGAGCGGGGCCTGAACACCCTCGCCGACGCCGTTAAGGTCACCCTCGGCCCGCGTGGACGCAACGTCGTCCTCGAAAAAAAGTGGGGCGCCCCCACGATCACCAACGATGGTGTTTCCATCGCCAAGGAGATCGAGCTGGACGATCCCTACGAGAAGATCGGCGCCGAGCTGGTCAAGGAAGTTGCCAAGAAGACGGATGACGTCGCAGGCGACGGCACCACCACCGCTACCGTGCTGGCCCAGGCCCTGGTCAAGGAAGGCCTGCGCAACGTTGCCGCCGGCGCCGACCCGCTGTCCCTGAAGCGCGGCATCGAAAAGGCTGTTGACGCTGTCACCGCCGAACTGCTGAACTCCGCCAAGGAAATCGAAACCAAGGAAGAGATCGCCGCCACGGCCTCGATCTCCGCCGGCGACGACGAAATCGGTGCGCTTATTGCCGAAGCCCTGGACAAGGTTGGCAAGGAAGGCGTCATCACGGTCGAGGAATCCAACACCTTTGGCCTGGAGCTCGAACTCACCGAAGGCATGCGCTTCGACAAGGGCTACATCTCCGCTTACTTCGTCACGGACGCAGAGCGCCAGGAAACGGTCCTCGAGGACCCGTACATCCTGATCGTCAACTCCAAGATCTCCAACGTCAAGGAACTGGTTGCTGTCCTCGAAAAGGTCATGCAGTCCAACAAGCCGCTGCTGATCATCGCCGAAGACATCGAGGGCGAGGCCCTGGCCACCCTGATCGTCAACAAGATCCGCGGCACCTTCAAGTCCGTCGCCGTCAAGGCTCCGGGCTTCGGTGACCGCCGCAAGGCACAGCTCGCCGACATCGCCGTGCTCACCGGCGGCCAGGTCATCTCCGAGGAAGTCGGCCTGAAGCTGGAGAACGCCGGCCTGGAGCTGCTGGGCAAGGCCCGCAAGGTTGTTGTGACCAAGGACGAGACCACCATCGTCGAGGGTGCAGGCGACGCCGACCAGATCGCCGGCCGCGTTTCCCAGATCCGCGCCGAGATCGAAAACTCCGACTCCGACTACGACCGCGAGAAGCTGCAGGAGCGCCTGGCCAAGCTGGCCGGCGGTGTCGCAGTCATCAAGGCCGGTGCCGCAACCGAGGTTGAGCTCAAGGAGCGCAAGCACCGCATCGAGGACGCCGTGCGCAACGCAAAGGCTGCCGTTGAAGAAGGCATAGTCGCCGGTGGCGGCGTAGCCCTCATCCAGGCCGGCGCAAAGGCATTCGCCAACCTGCAGCTCTCCGGCGACGAAGCAACCGGCGCCAACATCGTCCGTGTTGCCATCGACGCCCCGCTGAAGCAGATTGCCTTCAACGCAGGCATGGAGCCCGGCGTGGTGGTGGACAAGGTCCGCGGCCTCCCCGCAGGCCACGGCCTGAACGCCGCAACCGGTGAATACACCGACCTGCTGGCTGCCGGAGTGAACGACCCCGTCAAGGTGACCCGCTCTGCCCTGCAGAACGCGGCCTCCATCGCCGGCCTGTTCCTCACCACTGAAGCAGTCGTGGCCGACAAGCCGGAGAAGAACCCCGCTCCCGTTGGCGGCGGCGACGAGATGGGCGGCATGGGCGGCTTCTAGCCTTCCTGCCGGGCCAGTCCCGCAGCTATAAGAAATGCGGCCCCTCTTCGAGGGGCCGCATTTTTTCTTGGCTGGATTTTTCGAGGACCGGGGCGCCGCTACTTCCGTGCGCTGGAGAGCATCCCTTCGACTTCCTTCTTGAAGGCTTCGGCGGCAGCCTGGGGAGTGAGGCGGTCGTAGAGCACTTCGTCCGTGTACCGCTTGATGACGTTCTGCACACTGCCAGCCCCCACCGGCGGGACCGGGGGTGCTTCCTTCATGTCCGGGGCAATGTCCTTGAGGAAGGACACCACCGTGGTGTCTGCTGGCTTCAGGGCGGGGGTAATGCTTTCGACAATCTCCGGGTTGGTGGGCACGCCCCGGTCCGTCATCAGGATGGCGCCGGCCTCTGGACTGTTGGTCAGGTAGTTGATAAAGGTGGCGGTCTCCTCGGGATGCTTGGAGCGTGACGAAGCCGACCAGAACATTGTGGGCTTGTAGTACATCCCGTTGTCCGCGGCGGATCCGTCGATGCTGGGGGCGCGGAGCATCTTGATGCTGCTGCCCGTGGTGGATTCCAGTGAACCCAGCTGGTTGGTCCACCACCAGGCCATGCCAACCCTGTTGGTGCCGAACAGGCTTTCCTCCAGGCCGGCGCCCGAGTCCTCGGTGGCCACCGTTGCCGGAGGGCTTGCCTTGGAGTCCCGTTGCTCCTTCAGGCGTTCCCAGAAGGACGCAGCCGTCGCCGTGTCGAAGTCCAGCTTGCCGTCGGCAGAGTACAGGTTTTCGCCGTGCTGCCGCAGCCAAATGATCAGGTCCGCTTCGTTGCTGCCGTATGCGGCACCGTAGTTCTTTCCGTCGCCGGCTGCGCTGATCTTCGACGCCGTGTCCATAAAGTCGTCCCAGGTCCAGGTGGTGTCGTCCGGGAGGGGCACGCCCGCGGCTTCGAAAACCTTGGTGTTGGCCATGATGACATAGGCATTCTGGCCGGTGCTCAAACCGTACTGCGCACCGTCGTACTGGCCCGACGACAGGGCTTCCTTATCCAGCTTTGAAGTGTCGATCCCGTCCTGTTTTCCGAGGTCCAAGAGGGCGCCCCGCCCGCCGTACTCGGCGATGTATTTCTGGTCCATCTGGATGACGTCCGGCGCGTCATTCGCTGCAGTCTTGGTGGCGAGCTTGTCCCAGTAGCTGGACCACTCGCCCGGTTCTGATTCGATGTTGATGTTGGGGTGTTCCGCCTCAAAAGCGGCGATGACCTTTTCGGTCTGGGCATTGAGGTACTCATTGCCCCACCAGGCGAAGCGCAGGGTGACCTGCCCGTCGCCGCCCGAGCCGCCCGGCGCTCCGCAGCCGGTGGCGAGGATGGAAAGTGCCAGGGCCGCTGCGCCGAGTTGGAATTTCCGCCGGCTGACAGTCCGAATCGTCATTGATGTGCCTTCCTGAATGCCGCCTTCCCCTCCCAATGCGTCCTCGGCCCGGAATCAGGAAAGCGTTTTCTCGAATAGTACTGCGATTGTTTCCCGAATGGTTCCCGCGCGTCAAGAACTTTCGGTAAACGCTTTCTCGGTCACTGCCGCCCTGCCCCGGCGACGGACAAACCGGTAAGTGCCATCATTGTGGTGCCGGTCTGGGAGGATGGACCGGTGACGATTACTGCAGCGGCTGACGGTTCGGCCTTGGGAAATCCCGGCCCGGCCGGCTGGGCCTGGTACGTGAATGACGACTGCTGGCGCGCAGGCGGGTGGCCCCACGGGACCAACAACCAGGGTGAATTGATGGCGGTGCTTGACCTTCTGCGCGCCACAGCCCACCTCCCGGAGGAGGAACTGCGCATCCTCTGCGACAGCCAATACGTCATCAACTCCATCACCAAGTGGATGCCGGGATGGAAGCGCAAAGGCTGGCGCAAGGCCGACGGCAAGCCCGTCCTGAACGTTGAGCTCCTGAAGGAGCTGGACCGGGAGCTTGCAGGCCGAAAGTACACATTCGAGTGGGTCAAGGGGCACGCCGGGCACGACCTGAATGAGGCGGCGGATGAACGCGCCCGCGCTGCGGCCACGGCCTATCAGCAAGGCGTCGCCGCGCGCTCGGGCCCGGGTTTCCCCGGCGGGCATCACCCCATTTCGGCAGGTGCCACGGCCTCCCGGCCCGGGAAGGCAACCACGGAGACGCGGCAGGGCACAGGGACACAGCCTGCAGTGACCCCCCAGGGTGCTGCCGGATCCACAAGAACACGGGGCTCCCTGCCCCTGGCGAGCATGGACGAACCGGATCTGTTCAGCCAGCTCGAAAACGACGCTTTCGACGTCGCTGAAGCCAAGCGGCAGGCCTCTCCGCCCGAAGCCCTCGTGGAGGAGCTGGAGCGCGAGCTGCTGGGGCCGTTGGTGCGCGGTGACATCGGCCGCACGGCCGTCCTGCTGCACCCTGATTTCATGGAGATCGGCAGTTCAGGACGGGTGTGGACGCGCGACGCGATGATGATGGCACTTGAGGAGGACCCGGGGGAGCGGACCGACATCGAGATACTGGGCGCAGACCGGATTGGTGCGGGTGCAGTCCTCCTGACCTACCGGAGCTTCGCCCGTTCGGGAACCATCCTTCGGAGTTCGCTGTGGGTCCTGGACGGAGACCGCTGGCGCCTGAGGTTCCACCAGGGAACACCGGAGGCGTAAAACGCAAACGGCCCGTGGCCTAGCTGAAACGCTGGGTGTTGCCCTGTTCCGCCTGGGCGTAGGTGGCGGCAGCGGATGCCAGGGCTGCGTTGATGGAAGCCAGGGCGGCCTCAACCCTGCCCTGAGTCAGAGTCCACTCGGCTATCAGGGCCTGGAAGTTGGTTGCGGCAGAGCCGCGCCAGGAGCCCTGGAGTTCGTCCAGTCCGTGCTTCATGGCCTGGACATCAGCGCTGATCCTGTCCACGGTGGCCTGCACGTTGGCGGACTTCAGCTGCAGCAGCTCGGTATCGACGGAAATGATGCTCATGGCAGTGCCTTTCGCGATGGTGGGCAGCAGTAGCTTCCCCGCCCGGCCTTTCCGGGTGCTGCAACGAGCCTAGGAACGCGGGCGTGCCCCGCGCCAAGAGAGATCGCTATATGTGGATAACCTCGCCGTCGCTGCCGGTGGCATCGGCCTGCTGAGGATTGTCCTCACGGCAGGGCAGGCTGACCACCAGGGTCGCCCCGCCGCCGTCGGTCTGGGCCACCCGGACTGATCCGCCGTGGGAGCCCACGATCGCGGCCACAATGGCCAGGCCCAGTCCGCTGCCTCCTGTTTCGCGGGTACGCGAGGTGTCCGCCCGGTAAAACCGTTCAAACACCTTGGAGGCGTCCTCGTCCGATATCCCGGGCCCGTGGTCGCGGACCTCGATGATGGAAAAGGCTTCGTTGTTGGTGCTCCGGACACCCACGGCCAGTTCGATGGGGCTGCCCTCCGGGGTGTACCTGAGGGCATTGCCCACGAGGTTGCCCACCACCTGGCGAAGCTTGGCTTCGTCGCCGAGCACTGGCGCCGGGGAGGCCGGGCCGCCGTCGAGCCCGGTCAGTGAAATGACGCGCGAGCGGTCGCTGGCCTGGGTGTCAACCACGGCGTCGTGCGCAATCAGCTGCAGGTCCACCGGCTTTTGCTGCAGCGGCCGCTGCTCGTCAAGCCTGGTCAGCAGCAGCAGGTCCTCCACCATGGAGCCCATGCGCTTGGCTTCGCTTTCGATCCGGCCCATGGCGGTGGCCACATCCTCGTCGGTTGCCAGGGCACCATGCCGGTACAGCTCCGAATAACCACGGATGGTCACCAACGGCGTGCGCAGTTCGTGGGAAGCGTCGGCGGCAAACCGCCGCATCCTCGCTTCCGAGGCGGTGCGGGCCGCAAACGCCGTTTCGATGTGCGCAAGCATGGCATTCAACGAACTGCTGAGCCTGCCGACTTCCGTGGCTGGATTTTCGACCTCCACGCGCCGGGACAGGTCACCGGCGGCAATGGCTGCCGCCGTCTTTTCCACCCTGGCCAGGGGCCGGAAGGACCGGGACACCGTCCAGGAGGCTATCAGGGAGGCCAGCAGCAGGGTGAGCAGACCAACGCCGGTCACCACCAGGCTGGCGTGTTTGAGGACGTCGTCCACGCTCTGCAGCGGCAGGCCAATGACCACCACTCCGGCGCCCTGGTTGGTTTGGACCGGAACGGCGACAACCCGCCAGTTCTCGCCGTCCGTGCCGCGGACCTGGTACGGCACCACGCCCCGTGCCTGCGCCGCCACCACCGACATGGACTTGATGTCGGGATGGATATCGGGGTCGCCGCCGAACGGAATGGGTTCCTCTCCGGGGGCAAACAGGATCAGGGAGTAATCCGTGGGGACCGGATTGGGTGCCTGCAGCTGGCTGAATGAGCCCTGTTTCCGGGCCACCCCCACAGCCGCGTTCAGCTTCTCGTCCACCTGGCCCTGCAGGTAGCTGTGCAGCAGCGCGAGGGTGCCGGCCCCGGTCACCGTCAGTGCCACGATCAGCAGGGCCATGATCATGGCCACCAGCTGCGTCCTCAGGGAGGAGGACTTCCACCGTTCCAGCAAGGTCAGCGCTTTTCTGCCGTCCGGAGCACGTAGCCCACACCGCGCTTTGTCTGGATCAGGGCCGGCGCCTCGGGATCGATGTCCACCTTCCGGCGGAGGTAGGAGATGTAGGACTCAACGATGGATGCATCGCCGTTGAAGTCGTACTCCCACACGTGGTCCAGGATCTGTGACTTGGACAGCACACGGTTGGGATTGAGCATGAGGTAGCGGAGCAGTTTGAATTCGGTGGGGGAGAGCTCGATTACGGTGCCGCCGCGGCGCACCTCGTGGGCGTCGTCGTCGAGCTCGAGGTCTCCCACGCGGATGACGGCGTCGTCGTCCAGCAGCGGCTGGGTGCGGCGCAGCACGGCGCGGATCCGGGCCACCACCTCGTCCAGGCTGAACGGCTTGGTGACGTAGTCGTCCCCGCCCACCGTCAGTCCGGTGACCTTGTCCTCGGTGTCGTCCTTGGCCGTCAGGAAGAGGACGGGGAAGTGCTTGCCGGAGGCGCGGAGCTTCCGGGTCACCGTGAACCCGTCCATGTCCGGAAGCATGACGTCCAGCACGGCCAGGTCAGGGGCGTGCGTATCCGCGGCGGCCAGCGCGTCCCGGCCGTTGGCGGCGGAGACAACCTCGAACCCGGCGAAACGCAGCGAGGTGGAGAGCAGCTCGCGGATGTTCGGTTCGTCGTCGACGACGAGGAGCTTGGCTTCGGGACCGGTCTTGTTCATACTCCCATCATGCTCCCAGTCACTGGGAGTTGTCTGGACGTTTACTGAAAACTGCCTACCACCCCATCGTTCCCGGTCCGCCCTTGAATGGGCCAACCACCCGGCTGGTGATCCAACCACCGTAAAAGCCGCCGGCCTGCGGACGCACGCGTTCACCGTCCACCTCGCAGTAGTCCATCTTCCCGGGATAAACGGCCACGCGGCCCGCGAGCTCCGCGTAGCCGTCCATGGGCTCCGGATAGAACCACGCGGCCCGTTCCGCGGCTATGCCGCCGCCGTGGACGCTCAGGTAGCTGGCCGTGCCCTTGAACTCACAGAAGCTGCTGCCCTCGATAGGGATGAGGGATCCAGACCGGAAGTCTTGCCGGCGAAAGTAGTAGACGGGCGGGTGGCTGGTTTCAAGCACCCGGAGCGAGTTTGTGGTGTCCAGGACCAGTTCCCCGCCCAGGACGATCCGGATCCGCTCGTTGCTTGGTTCCACTCTGGGCGGCCGCGGATAGTCCCACACCGATTCCTGGCCGGGAAGGGGAACCTCAGGGGTTTTGCTGGCGTGCATTACTCCAGTGTGCACCCGGCACCGCCGCCCTGCACGACTAGCCCTAGCCGGGCTGGCCGACGTCCTTGGCGTCCATGATCCGATACGCGTAGCCCTGTTCGGCCAGGAACCGCTGGCGCTTCGCTGCGAAATCCTGATCTAAAGTGTCCCGCGCCACCAACGAATAGAAGCGGGCTGCCCGGCCGTCCTTCTTGGGCCGCAGCAGCCTCCCCAGCCGCTGGGCCTCCTCCTGCCGGGACCCGAAGGAGCCGGACACCTGGATGGCCACGGAGGCTTCGGGCAGGTCGATGGAGAAGTTGGCAACCTTGGACACCACCAGCGTCTGGATGTCTCCGGCACGGAATTCATCAAAAAGCCGCTGGCGGACCTTCACGGAGGTGTCGCCCTTGATGACCGGCGCTCCCAGGCGCCCGCCCAGGTCATCCAGCTGGTCGATGTACTGCCCGATCACCAGCAGCTGTTCCCCGGCATGCCGGGCCACCAGCTCCTCCACCACGTGTGTCTTGGACTCGGAGGTGGAACACAGCCGGTACTTGTCGGCGTCGTCCGCCATGGCGTACGCCACCCGCTCATCCTTGGGCAGGTCCACGCGGACCTCCACGCAGTCAGCAGGGGCGATGTACCCCTGGGACTCGATGTCCTTCCAGGGCGCGTCGTAGCGTTTGGGCCCGATCAGGCTGAACACCTCGCCTTCCCGGCCGTCCTCCCGAACCAGGGTGGCGGTCAGCCCGAGCCGGCGGCGCGCCTGCAGGTCCGCCGTCATGCGGAAGATCGGGGCCGGCAGCAGGTGGACTTCGTCGTAGATGATCAGGCCCCAGTCGTGGCCGTCCACCAGTTCCAAGTGCGGATACAGGCCTCCGCGCCGGGTTGTCAGGACCTGGTAGGTGGCGATGGTGACCGGACGGACTTCCTTCACGGAGCCGGAGTATTCACCAATCTCGTCGTCGGTCAGGGACGTGCGCTTCAGGAGCTCGTCCTTCCACTGCCGTGCCGCAACGGTGTTGGTGACCAGGATCAGGGTGGTGGTGGAACCGGTGGCCATGGCTGCCGCCCCCACCAGGGTCTTGCCGGCACCGCAGGGCAGCACCACCACACCGCTGCCGCCGGCCCAGAAATTCTCGCTGGCCAGCCGCTGGTAGGGTCGCAGCTGCCAGCCGTCCTCGTTCAGTGCGATCAGGTGCGGTGTGCCGTCCACATAACCCGCCAGGTCCTCCGCGGGCCAGCCGATCTTGAGCAGGAGTTGCTTGAGCTGGCCTCGCTGGGACGCGTGCACCACCACCGTTTCGCCGTCGATCCGGGGCCCCAGCAGGGGCTGGATCTTCTTGGCCCTGATTACTTCCTCCAGGACCGGGTAGTCGTCCGTCCGCATCACCAGGCCGTGCTGGGGATCCTTTTCCAGGCGGAGCCGGCCGTACCTGGACATCGTCTCCTCGATATCGATCAGCAGCGAATGCGGCACGGGGAACCGGGAGTACTTCAGCAGGGTGTCCAGCACCTTTTCCGCGTCCAGTCCCGCGGCGCGGGCGTTCCACAGGCCCAGCGGCGTGAGCCGGTAGCTGTGCATGTGCTCGGGTGCCCGTTCCAGCTCGGCGAACGGGGCGATGGCATGCCGCGCCTCGGTGGCGAGCTCGTGGTCCACCTCAAGGAGGATGGTTTTATCGCTTTGGACGATCAGGGGTCCGTCGTTCACGCGGGGGAGTCCTTCACTGGCGCAGTTCCTCTGCGGCCTCAACATCGATGATCCGGTGGATGGACAGGACGCGCTCCGTCTCCTTTGCGGGGTCAAACACCCGGACGCGCCCGCCGCTTACGGATAGGGGAACAACAACTTCAAGGTTGGCATTCCCCAGGCTGTCCACCACGTTCATGCTGATCCGCTGCTTCAGCCGGATGGCCCGCTGCAGCACCTCCAGCCCCAGCTGCGTGGCCACTTCACCGGCCTGGTCACCGCCGGGATGGCGTACGACGGCGGCACCCGCCTGGCGCAGTACCGCCAGCTGGGCATCCACGTCTTCATCAGCAGGAGCCGAGCGGGGCGGCGTATAGACGGGCCGGAGGCTTTCCTGCGGAACGGGGTTCCGCCGGAGCCGGACGGCAGGATCCTCAGCTCCTTCCACGGCAGGGGACAGCCCCAGGCTCCGCAGAACCTGGGCTGCCTGCCGCGGCGGTGCCGTGGAGATGAGGACCGTGGGCGCAATCCTGACGAGCCCCAGCCCGGCCGCCTTGGGCCCGGACAGGAGCTCGAGCAATGCAGCCTCGTCCTCGCTCTGGATAAAGCTGGCCGCCTGCCCCACGCGCACGCGGCCGTGCCGTGAGGCGGTGTCCTCCACCAGGTACTCGAGCGGCTGGGGTACGGCGGTGGCGGAGTGCTCCCGCAGGAACTCCAGCAGCCCCGGCGCGTCATAGCCGGAATCGAGCGCGCGGCGGATGGAACTGTCCGTGAACCTGTAGATGGTGGCGGGCCCCTGGCCCTCGGCGTCGGCCATGACCAGGAGCTTTTCGGTCAGTTCAGGGGCGAGGTATCCGGGTGCAACAGCGGTGAGGTCCGCCTGCAGGAGCACATGGTTCAAGGCAGCCGGAAGGTGTTCTCCCAGGATCGACAGGGCCGCGTCCGGTCGGTCCTCCGCGAAGGCGCTGCCCAATTGCGTCAGCGCCCCGGACCCCACCAGTCCAAGCAGTTCGGCCTCCGCCAGGACGCCGCGGATCAGCGAGCTGAACCGCCGCGCCATCCGGGGTTGGGCCCACTCGGCGCGCTGGAGGACGGCGGCGGCGTCCAGCACGGGAGCCGCTCCGTCCTGGGCCGCGGCTTCGGTGGTGAGTTCGTGCAGTATCTCCAGGATGCGCTTGCGGATCACCGGGGCATCGGGGCGCTGGGGCTCGGCGGACAGCGGCACGATGGTGCTGCCGGAGGCGGTGCGGTGTGCCGCCGGCAGCCCCTGGGCGCCATTGACGGGCTGGCCCACCAGGGACGGGACCCGCTCGCTGGCCAGCCAGGCGTTAACCAGCCACAGCCATTGCTCCTGCCGGGGCAGTCCAAGCCACTCGAGCTCCGGCGGCTGGACCCAGGACGACGAGTCCACATCCAGCCGTATCAGGCCCGCGAGCCCGCACAGTTCCAGCAGCAACCCAACCCGCGCCTGCTCAACGCGGAGCAGTTCGGCAAGCCGGCGCGTTTCCCGTACCCCCACCCCGCCGCTGCGCAGCGTCGTCAGGGGCTGTTCCCGTACGGCGTGCAGAAGTTCGCCCACCAGCCGCAGCGTCTCGGAGATGGCGCTCATCGCCGCGTTCCTCCGCAGCATGGCAGTGGTCCAGCCCAGCTCCGGAACGGGCGGTGTGAGGGCGAAGTCGTCGATGATCACGCCGCCGCGCAGGGACAGTCCCACGCTGTGCGGCAGTTCCACGTGTGCCGCATCGAGCGGTACCAGCAGGCCGCGGGCCAGGAGCCAGTCAATCGGCCCGACGTCGGAACCTTCCGTCGTGACGGAAGCCTTGCGTTGCGCCTGGGGGACGGCACCCATGGCCCAGTTGCGGAACCTGCCGAGCAACGCCGTCGTGCGTTCCGGCGCGCCGGCGAGGATACCCTTCAGCGCCTCGGGGGAGGACGTCCAGTGCTGCAGGGCGAGGGCGGCCTCCATGGGGGTGGTTGCATCCTGGATGGCGGCGCCGCTGTGGTGCAGTTCGGAGACCAGCTGGACCGCGCGCTGGGCAAACGCCGGCTGGAGGCGCACCAGTTCCGTGTAGCTCCGGCCAAGGCCGGCCGGGTAGAGTCCCACAACATCCTTGAGGCACCCGACCGGCAGGTAGTAGTGCTGCCTGGTGCCTGCGGCGGGTGTCCCGTGCGGCGGGGCCGCCCGGTGCACCAGTGCCAGTTCCTGCAGCCCGGCCAGGATCTGCTCGACGGTGGCCACGGTGGCACCGGAAATCATCTTGCGCAGCCCCGCGGCCGAAGCACTGTGCTCGGTATCCGTATTGGTGCACAGGTGAAGGGTTTCCAGCACCTGCATCTGGGGCCGGTTGAGCCGTTCAAGGGCCCGCTGGACGCTGACCCGGGAACTGGCGCGGGCAGCGAGGGCGGAGAAATCGGGAACAGCAGGGGACATCAGGTCCGGCCGCGCGGCGAACAGCGCACGCAACGAGTCGTCGCTGCGTGACTCCAGATCCTTGCCGAGCGCGCGTATGAGGGACATCAGTCCCAACGTTACCGCTGGTCGGGCTTTCCTGCCCGGCGCCGCCCGGCAACACTGTCCAGGACGAGGAAGAGCATGAGGAGAAACGCTACCGGCAGGCCATACAGGGCCGCGTACGTTACCCATGACGGCGCCACCGACCCGGCAAAAGCGAGGGCCATCACTGCTCCCACGGCCACCAGGGAAAGCACTGCAATGACTGCGGCCGCGATCATGATGGGCCGCCGGTAGCGCGAGGGTGTCATGAATGTAACGCTACAGCGCTCCGGGCACCCGGCGTGAACGCTGTTGCCTGGCCCTGTTGGAAGCGTGAATAGGGCAGCGGGCAGGATAACCTTGAAGGATATAGACCAACACGGTTTAGAGCAGCCATACCTTGAACCCGCACAACAATGCGGATGCGGTGGCGGCTGGCCGTGTCTCATGACAGCAGAAGAAGGTTGATTACGTGCCTACCGGCAAGGTCAAGTGGTATGACAAGGACAAGGGCTTCGGGTTCCTGGCAGGCGAGGACGGCCAGGAGGTTTTCCTGCCCAAATCGTCGCTGCCCGAGGGCGTGACGGAGCTCAAGGCCGGCACCCGAGTGGAATTCGGCGTGGCCGACGGCCGCAAGGGCGCCCAGGCCCTGGGCCTGCGGGTCCTGGACAAGACGCCGTCCATCGCAAAGGCCAAGCGGCCCGCCGCCCGGGACCTCGCACCGCTGGTCCAGGACCTGGTGAGCGTGCTGGACAATCTGTCCGGCACGCTGTCCAAAGGAAAATACCCGGAAGGCAACAAGGGCAAGGCAATCGCGGCTGCCCTGCGTAAGGTTGCCGACGAGCTGGACGTTTAGCAGCCGATGAGTCCGGAAGCTGAACAGCCGCAGACGCAGGTGCACGACGCTGCAGGTGCCGCGACGGCTCCTGCAGCGGGAACAGCCCCGGCGGTGGCCAGGAACGCGCCAAAACGCCGGGCAGGCGTGCCGGTATGGCGGACCGGCAAGCCGGACGCCTTCCTTGCCGGTGCCGTCGATACGGCCCGCACCGCGCTGGAGGGCATCACGGCCGCCGGGGACATCGGGCGGCACCTCGCAGCCAAGAGCGAAGGCGACCGTTTGGTCACGCACCTGTTCGAGTCGAAGCTCGCCGGCTACGGCGGCTGGCAATGGTATGCGGTGGTAACCCGTAACTCCCGCTCCAAGGTGGTCACCGTCAGCGAGCTGGGCCTGCTGCCGAGCGAGGATTCGATCCTCGCTCCTGAATGGGTGCCGTGGGCTGAGCGCGTCCGTCCGGAGGACGAGCAGCAGCAGGAACGGGAAGCCTCCGAATCTGAAGAAACCGCACCGGCAGTTTCCGCCGCGGCTGTTGCCGAACCTGACGCCGATGCCGGTTTCACGGAATCCGACGCCGCCGATGCCGATTTCACGGATGATCCTGCCGCGCCGCCTAAGGCGAGCGACGCCGGCAGCGAGTAACTGCTGAACGTTCCCTGGCCGGGATACACAAACGGCGCCGTCCGGGCGAAACCCGGGCGGCGCCGTCGTACTGAAGGAAAGGCTACTTGCGGAGCTGGCCCACCACGTAGTCGATGCTGGCCAGCAGTGCGGAGACGTCGTCAGGCTCGATGGCAACGAACGTGGCAATCCGGAGCTGGTTGCGGCCCAGCTTCCGGTACGGCTCAGTGTCCACGATGCCGTTGGTGCGCAGTACCTTGGCTACGACGGCGGCATCCACTGATTCGTCGAAGTCAATGGTGGCAATGACGTTCGAGCGCTCATCCGGGTTGGCGACGAAGGGGGTGGCGAACTCGGCGGCGTCGGCCCAGCTGTAGATGCGCCCTGCCGAGTCGGCTGTCCGGGCCGCGGCGAAGTCCAGCCCGCCGTTTGAGTTCAGCCACTGCACCTGGGCGTCCAATGTCACCAGGGTGGACAGGGACGGGGTGTTGTACGTCTGGTTGAGGCGTGAGTTGTCAATGGCGGTCTGCAGGTCCAGGAAATCGGGAATCCAGCGGCCGCTTGCCTTGACCCGTGCGGCGCGTTCCAGCGCAGCAGGGGAGAACAAGCCAAGCCACAGTCCGCCGTCGGAGGCGAAGTTCTTCTGCGGGGCAAAGTAGTAGACGTCGCTCTCAGCCACATCGACGTCCAGGCCGCCGGCTGCAGAGGTGGCATCCACCAGCACCAGTGCATCCTCATCCGCGCCTGCCACCCGCTTGACCGGTGCGGACACGCCCGTGGAGGTCTCGTTCTGCGGCCAAGCATAGACGTCCACGCCGGCCTCTGCCTGCGCCACCGGCCGGGTGCCGGGCTCGGACTTGATGATGGAGGAGGCGTCCAGGAACGGTGCCTTGTTGGTGGCGGCCGCGAACTTGGAACCGAACTCACCGAAGGACAGATGCTGGGCCTTCTGCTCCACCAGGCCGAAGCTGGCAACATCCCAGAACGCCGTGGAACCGCCCACGCCCAGGACAACTTCATATCCTTCCGGGGCGCGGAAGAACTGGCTGAGGCCCTCGCGGACTGAACCGACGAGGTTCTTGACCGGAGCCTGCCGGTGCGAGGTGCCCAGGACGTTCTTCGATGCGGCGGACAGCGCATCAATCTGCTCCTGGCGGACTTTTGAAGGTCCGGCGCCGAACCGCCCGTCCTTGGGGAGGAGATCGGCAGGAATAGTGATGCTTGGTTCGCTCACGGGGGCTCCAATTTCGGCGTGGACGCGGCTTAGGTCCGGACGGGTGGATGGTCGCTGGCGCGCAATCGGCAATGACTGCATCGAAGGCCTTTCCCATTCTGCCTGAACAGCTGATTCGGCGGGAACCGGGACCGTCATAGTCCAGCCACTGAGACGGGTTGCCGGGCGGCTTCCAACTATTCGGACTAAGTCAAAATAGGCTAAGCTAGCCAACGGACTACGTCGCGGTGAACAGCGATACGGTGGGACAACGCAAGGTACTGCGCTCGAGGAGCTGAGCTGGATGACGGATCTGATCGACACTACGGAGATGTACCTTCGGACCATTCTGGAACTGGAAGAAGAGAACATCGTTGCCCTGCGGGCCCGTATCGCGGAACGCCTGCGCCACTCGGGTCCCACGGTGTCCCAGACCATCGGCAGGATGGAGCGCGACGGCCTGGTTGTGGTCTCCGGCGACCGGCATCTGGAGCTCACCGAAGTCGGCCGCAAGCGCGCCACCGAGGTCATGCGCAAGCATCGCCTGGCCGAGCGGCTCCTGGCCGACGTGATCGGGCTGGACTGGGCCTATGTGCACGACGAAGCCTGCCGCTGGGAGCACGTGATGAGCGAGCGGGTGGAGCGGCGCATCTACGAGTTGCTGGACCATCCCACCGAATCGCCGTACGGCAATCCGATCCCGGGCCTTGCCGCACTTGGTGGCCAGCCCGCTCTTGCCTCCGCTGATACGGTAACGAGCCTCCTGGAAGCCATGAAGTCCTACGGGCCTGCGTCGGAGGTCACGGTCAGCCGGCTGGCAGAGCCCATTCAGGTGGAGCCTGAACTGCTGTCCCAGCTCGATGAGGGAGGCATCCGCCCAGGCGCGGCGGTAACCCTTGAACGTGTGGGCGACTACATCTCGGTCCGCGTGCCCGGCATTGAAGGCGCTCTGGAACTTCCGCCGGAGGTTGCCGCACACGTGTTCGTTCACGTTCGCTAGGAAGGCCGAACCGCCCGGTGTGAGGCCGGTAACTCCGAGATAACGGAATTGTTACCTACGGCCTTAAGCCCCTATAGTTGAACCAAGCGTTGATACAAAAGCGTTACCTGATCCGGAGCCGAGCTCTGCCAGCGGATCGGGAGCACGAGTCACTAACTGGCAGAGGCGGGGGAACCACAAGCGGCAGCGGGGGACTGCCTTGGGGTGAAGTCCGTCAGCAGCAAGCCTCTTCCAGTGAAGGAATCCCTCAGCGGATATCTCTGTGCCGAAGCTTGCTTACGGCGGACCGGGTCTTTGAACTCTCTGACCCGAATCCGACAGCTAACTTCGCAGGCTTTCCAGAGAGGAATCCTTCTTGTCCATGCAGACCTCCAGGGGGCGCCGCCGCGCCGCTGGCCCCGCTTCGGCGCCGCGCGTCGCCGAAGTCATCCACACGGAGCGCCCCCGCGATCTCCACCGTGATGCGCGGCGCCGTCGGGGTCCGTTCCGGCAGATCACCGAGTTCGCCTCGGCGAGCGGCATCGGCCAGAAAGCCGGCATGGCACTGGCTGCCACCGGTTTGGTGCTCACCGTGACTGTTCCGGCGACCAGCCCGGTCATGGCCACCGACGGGGCTGGCCTTGCGCCTGTTGCGGCCACCGCTGTCACCCCGCAGCCCGCTATCTCCGCCGAAGCCGGAGCGCAGATCGACTTCAGCCGCTCGGCCGTAGTGACCCAGGCGGATCCGGACGGCAAGCTCAAGCAGCTCCTGAGCGCTCAGTCCGCCGGCGCCGTTTCCCGCGCCGCATCCACCGGAAGCCTGGGCGCCCCGCTGGCGTCGCTGACCACAGCCTCGCCCTTCGGTTACCGCGTCAGCCCCATCACGGGCGGATCCGGCGACTTCCACCGCGGGCAGGACTACGTTGCCCAGTGCGGGACCTCGGTTCTCGCGGCCGCCACCGGCACCGTGACGTTCGTCGGCTGGCACCAGTTCGGCGGCGGAAACCGTGTGGTGATCGACCACGGAAACGGCCTGGAGACCACGTACAACCACCTCTCGTCCTTCAATGTGACTGAGGGCCAGACTGTCTCGCGCGGCGAGGTTGTGGCACTGAGCGGAACCACCGGAGCCTCCACCGGATGCCACCTGCACTTTGAGGTGCAGGTCAACGGCGAAGTAGTGGATCCGACGGGCTGGCTCTAGTCAAATGATTGCTGACTCTCGAATTGCCGTGACCAGCCGTGACCTGAATGTGACATTCAGTCAAAACTCCTGTACCGTCTAACTCGCGTCAACTTTTCCGAAGTTGACGCTCTTGTGCGGATTGCCTAACTCTGCCACCGCTCAAGGTCCGTTCGCATTTCATCGTCTGGCAGGGGCGGGGGAACCAATTTTGGCCTTCTTCACGGAAGGCCTTGGGGTTAAGTCGCAAAGCTTCCTTGAAGCGCCGCGGCCGGGTGACTCCCATCCGAATCCGACAGCTCACCTCGCAGGCATTGGGAGAGGCTACCTTCGTGTCTTCACGCCATAATTCTGCGCGCCACCGTGCGCAACCGGTCCGTACCAACCCTTTGGACGCCGTGTCCAAGGCTGTTAGTGCCAACGCCGGGACAGTTGGTCGCCAGGCTGCTGTTGTTGCAGCCGCTTCCGGCCTTGTCCTTGCCATGGGACTGCCGGCCACCGCGGACACCACCGCCGGTGTCTCCGCTTCCACCGAGTCCGGTTCCGCGCAGACAGCACTTGCAGTCACCGCAGCACCTACCGCCACCGTTTCCTTCGAGCGCCCGGTGGTCACCACCGTCGCCGCCCCCGTTGTTGAACGCGTGACCGTGCTGTCAACCTCCGACGACGAGGACGAGACCGCCACCTCCGCCGAGTCAACCGCGTCAACCGCGGCAGAAAAGGTTGTTGCGACTGCCGCTTCTGCGGCCACCACCGGCCTCGCCGCCATTGCCTACACCGGCATTGGCAGCCCCTACGTCTGGGGTGGCACCAGCCCCACCTCCGGTTGGGACTGCTCGGGCTTTACCCAGTGGGTTTACGCCCAGGCCGGCATCAGCATCCCCCGCGTGAACGCATGGACCGCCATGACCCCCACCTCCACCCCCCAGCCGGGTGACCTGGTGATGCAGAACGGCGGCGCGCACGTCGGCATCTACGTCGGCAACGGCATGATGATCAGCGCACTCAACCCCTCCCAGGGCACTCTGCTGCACTCCGTCGCCGCCACCGGCACCTCCTCCTTCTACACCCTCGCAGGCTAATAGTTCTTGGGGCTTCGGCCCCGGGAACTATTTCTTTGCCCGCACTTTTTCGCTAAACCACCATCCCCGTTCGGGGCGCGCCGACGTACCCCCAAGATGCCGGCGCGTCCAAAACTCTCGGGTTGCCCACAGGCCCCGAGGTAATCGAAAGAGAGAACTGATGACTACTCGTGCTACCGCACGGCACCGTGCCGAGGTCACCAAAACCAGCTCGATCGCCGTCATTGCCAAGGCTGTGGGCGACAACGCCGGCGGCGTAGGTCGCCAGGCCGCCGTGATCGCTGCCGCCTCCGGCCTGGTGCTGACCAGCGGCGTCGCCGCCAACGCTGCCGACGCCAACATCCAGCGTGACTCCGCTCCGGCGTCCGCCCTGGAAGTTGAATCGGCCATCGAAGCTCCCATCTCCGCTGCTTCCACCATCGCCATCACCTACGAGAAGCCTGCCGTCACCACCACGCCGGCGCCCGTGGTCGTGGAAGAGCCCGAGGTTGAGGTAGAGGAAGCCGCGCCGGCGGCCCCTGCCCCGGTTGCCCAGACCGCTCCCGCTCCGAAGGTCACCGCCAAGGTTTCTGCTGCGTCTGCTCCTGCCGCTCCGGCTTCCGCCAGCGGCAAGGGTGCAGCCATCCTGTCCGCCGCCTACGCCCAGCTGGGTGTCATGCAGGACTGCACCATGCTGGTGACCAACTCCCTGGCGGCCGTTGGCATCAACTTCCACGATTGGCCTGCAGGCTACCTGTCACTGGGCCGCACGGTGAGCGCTGCCGAAGCCCAGCCCGGCGACCTGATCTACTACGCTGACGGCGGCGCCGGCATGGCGCACATTGCTGTCTACGCAGGCAACGGCCAGGCGGTCCACGGCGGCTACAACGGCAACCAGACGGTTGTCTTCAGCGCCAACGTTGGCTCCGGCCCGGTTTTCATCCGCGTCAACTAGACCCCGCGTCCCCGGCCGGCGCCCTCGACGGCCGGGGATGGAGAAAGGACCTCTGCCCACAAAGCAGGGGTCCTTTCCCTTTTAAGGGAAGCAGGCGGGGCCTGCGGCCGGTCCGTGCGGAGGGCTCCAGGAGATGCCTGCCAGCTGACGGATCAAATGCCTTCCCGAGGGCGATTAGCTGATAGTGCGCTTCTGTGTTTACTCTTGTGGTGTCGATCCATAGCCCGGACATGCCGAGGGCAGCCGGCCCTCGTGCCCCTGACGGGTGCGGCCGTGAAGAGGTACGTGCATGCGCACTCTCGTTCTGAATGCTGGATATGAACCGCTGGCGGTTGTCACTTTCCGTCGGGCGCTGGTGCTTGTGCTCACGGGCAAGGCGAGCGTGGTGGCCGAAGGGGACGACCCCGTGGTGGGGCCACAGGAAATACTGGGCCGCCCCTCGGTGATCCTCCTCAACCGCTACATCCGCCCGCGCTACAACCAGGCCACCGCCGTCAGCCGACGGGGTGTGCTGAGACGGGACGGGCACAAGTGTGCCTACTGCGGCAAGGCTGCGCACACGATCGACCATGTCCACCCAAAATCACGCGGCGGAGCCGACTCCTGGGAAAACCTCGTGGCTGCCTGCCTCCGCTGCAACAACGCCAAGGGTGACCATACGCCCGCGGAAATGGGCTGGAAGCTGCGCTTCGTTCCGGAGCCTCCGCGCGGCACCATCTGGCAGATCAAGGAGCTGGAGAAGCCCACCCCCGCGTGGGACCCCTTCCTGCTGCCCGAGCGCGCTGCCTGACCGGTCCTTCCCTGTTTGTGCGTCCCTGCCTGCCGCTGGCTAGGCTGGAACGGTGCAAGAGCCAATGCCGCATTTCGATGCCCTGATCCTCGCCGGAGGCCGGTCCTCCCGACTCGGCGGAGTGCCGAAACAGCACCTGCTTTTCGGCGGTGCCACCTTGCTGGAACGATCCCTTGATGCGGCGTCCGGTGCGCGCCGGACTGTGGTGGTCGGTCCGGATCCGGGGCGCCTGCCGGAGGGCGTTCTGTCCTGCCGGGAGCAGCCAGAGTTTGCAGGCCCCGCCGCCGCCATTGCTGCGGGGCTGGAGGTGCTGTCAAGGGCTGGCGGAGAAGCGGAGTACACGCTGGTGCTGGCCTGCGACATGCCGTTGGTGTCGGATGCCGTGGCCCGCCTCTCCTCTGCGCTGGCAGCGGAACTGGCTGGCGGCGGTGCCGGCAGGCCCGACGTGGTTATGGCCGCATCTGACGATGGCACTCCCCAAGGCAGGGCCCAGCCGCTGGCGGGTTTTTACCGCACGGCCGTGCTAAAAAAAGCCGTGCACGAGCTCGCCGCCAGGGGAGCCTTAATCAACGGCTCTGTCCGCTCCCTCCTTGCTAGTCTGGACGTGCAGCTTGTCACCGTATCCGCCGCCTCAACAGCTGATGTGGATACGTGGGACGATGCTGCCGCGCTAGGGATTTCCGCCGGCCACCACGACGATGACCAGGGCCGGCGCAGCCGCAGTTAACTTGGGAGGCAGTTCATGAAAAGCCAGGAAGAGACGCTGGAGGAATGGTGCAGGTCACTGCTCCAGGCCTATGAACTCGAAGACGTCCAGGTGGATATCAATGCCATTCTCTCGCTCGCCGGAGTGGCTGCCCACTCCGTGGTGCGCCCGGCCGCCCCGCTGACCACCTTTATTGCAGGCTATGCCGCCGGCCTCGCCTCAGGGGCAGGCCGGGCAACAGACGCCGCCTCCATGGACTCGGCCCTCGCCGTGGCCCGCTCCCTGGCCGCCGACTACGATGCTGAAGCCGCCGGGACTCCCGGCGAATGACGGAGGAGCCCCCCTCAGAAGCCGGCGAAGGCGAAGGGCAGGACGCGCATCACCATCTCGCCCACACCTGGGAAGAAGCCCGGCAGGCGGCTTTTGATGCCGCCACGCCGATCCCTGCCGGGCCCGTAGCGCTCGGCCTGGCCCTTGGACGCAGGCTGGACCAGGACATTGTGGCACTGCAGGACATGCCCCACTACGCGTCCTCCGCGATGGACGGGTGGGTAGTCAACGGGACAGGGCCCTGGATTCCGGTGGAACCGGGGACAAGGCTGGCGCCGCACCAGGCCAGCCCGATCGTGACAGGCGGCCTGATACCCCCCGGAGGCAAGGCCGTCCTTCGCAGCGAGAATGCCGTGCTGGGCAAAGACGACGACGGTCTGCCGATCCTGACAACGGGCGGCAATACGCGCCCCGGCGAGCCCCGGACCGGGCAGCATATCCGGAAGGCGGGCGAGGAAGCCATGGAGGGTGACCTCCTGGTCGCCGCCGGGGTGGAGCTGAATCCGGCCCATCTGGCCCTCGCTGCCCTCGCGGGGTATGACGAGCTGCGTGTCCAGGGGAAACCGCTGGTGCGGCTCCTGCTGACAGGCTCCGAGGTGGTGGCGCAGGGACTTCCCGTTCCGGGCAAGGTGCGGGACACGTTCGGTCCGCAACTTCCTGCGGTGGTCACGATGCTGGGCGGCATCGCCGGTGGCCAGCAAAGGATCGGTGACTCCTACCAGGAATGGCTCGCCGCCCTGGAGGATGTGGTCCCGGAGATGCCAGGCGTGCCGGACCTGCCCGCCGACGTCGTGATTACCACAGGCGGGACCGGCCGCTCCGGTACTGACCACCTGCGCAGGGCGGTGGCCGAATTGGGCGGGCGGCTCCTGGTGGATGGCGTGGCCATGCGGCCCGGGCATCCCGCCGTGCTGGCTGAGCTGCCGGACGGCCGGTTCGTGCTGGGGCT